>JBQCHW010000110.1:0-2601 GCA_051954315.1 Solirubrobacterales bacterium | reverse complement strand
CCGGCGGGGTATTTTTTGCCGGCGCCCCCCCCCGGCCGTGTGTTTGTGTACGGTGTGGCCCACATAGGGGGGCGCACGGACGGGCCCGGCCCGCGCCCCCAGGTCGAGGTAGCGCGGCGGCTGCCGCGCCCCGGTGTCGCTCAGGTGTACATCCCTCCGAACATCCCACCCGTCACATTCAGCACCTGGCCGTGCATGTAGTTCGCGAGCGGCGAGCAGAGGAAGAGGACCGGGCCGGAGGCCTCCTCCGGGGTTGCCGGGCGGCCCATCGGGATGATCGCCGAGGCCATCTGGCGCATCTGCTCGGGGATCCCGAGCTCGATCTTCTCGCCGCCGGGGGCGGTCATCTCTTCGCCGGCCTCTTTGGCGCCGGTGAGGCGGGTTTCGACGAAGCCGAAGGCGACCGCGTTGACGTTGATCTTGAACTGGCCCCACTCCTTGGCCAGCGTTTTCGTCAGGCCGACGACCCCCATCTTCGCGGCCGAGTAGTTGACCTGGCCGGCGTTGCCCATCATCCCCGAGGTCGAGGAGACGTTGACGATCTTGCGGAAGACCTCTTTGCCTTCGTTGCGCTCGGCCTTCGCCGCCTCGCGCCAGGTCGGGGCCAGCGCCCGGGCGACCCGGAAGGGGACGATCGTGTGGATGTCCAGCATCGCCTGGAACTGCTCGTCGGTCATCTTGTGGGCGACGCCGTCCCAGGTGTAGCCGGCGTTGTTGACGACGATGTCGACCGAGCCGAAGGCGTCGTTGGCGGCCTTGACCAGGTCGTCGGCGGCGCCGCTCTTGGTCAGGTCGCCGGCGAAGACCGCGGTCTCGCCGTTGATCTCGCTCGCCGTCTGCTCAGCGACGTCGGCGTCGAGGTCGTTGATCAGCACCTTCGCGCCCTCGCTGACGAACATCTCCGCCGTGGCGCGGCCGATCCCGCGCGCCGAACCCGTGACGATCGCGGCTTTCCCATCCAGAAGTCCCATTACTCCGCCTCTCCTTCGATTCGTAGAAGTCGGGCGGGGAGGCTATCGGGAACGAGCGGTCCTGGTTGACCGGCCAGTCGGCTTCGGGGACTCGGTCAGCCGAGCTGGATGCCGCCGTCCTCGGTCACGCTCCAGTGCGGGTTGTGGGCGATCTCCCACGGGTGCCCGTCGGGATCGATGAAGATGCCGCTGTAGCCGCCCCAGAAGGTCTCGGCCGGCTCGCGCCCGATCGTCGCTCCGGCGGCGCGGGCTTCCTCGATCGCGGTGTCGACCTCGGCGGGAGAGCCGAAGTTGAGCGCCAGGGTGACGCCGCCCCAGCCGCCCTGGTCCTCGACGCAGCTGTCCTCGGCCAGCCTTGCGCGGTCCCAGAGCGCGACGACCATCTCGCCTGCCTGGAAGAAGACGACGTCATCGCCGGGAGCGGCGCCGGTGGTCCAGCCGAGCGCTTCGTAGAAGCGCCGGGCGCGCTCGAGGTCGCCGGTCCCGAGGGTGATCAGGTTGACCCGCTGCTTCACCGCTTCAACCTAACGCTCGTTGACACCGGGGTAACCGCCGTGACTTCTGTGGCGAATGCACGATGCGACAGTCTGTCCAGTGAGTCACAATCGGTGTCGATGACAGTTCTCGTCGCCTACTCGTCCAAGCGCGGCTCCACCGCGGAGATCGCCGAGACCGTTGCGGCGACGCTGCGGCGCGAGGGACTGGGGGTCTGCCTCGAGCGAGCCGAGGACGTCTCGAGCCTGGAGCCCTACGACGCCGTCGTCCTCGGCAGCGCCGTCTATATGAAGCGCTGGCGCGGCGACGCCCGCCACTTCCTCAAGAAGCACCGCAAGGCGCTGAAGCAGATGCCGTTCTGGGTCTTCAGCTCCGGCCCGGTCGGCGATCCCTCCAAGGACAACCCGGAGTGGGCCGAGCCGCCGAAGATCGTCGAGAAGGTGGAGGAGCTGGGGGGCAGGGGGCACGTCGTCTTCGGCGGCTGCCTGCCGGCGGAGCCGGCAGGGTTCATGGAGAAGGCGATGGTCGATGGCTGTCCGAGGGAGCACCGCGACCGCCGCGACTGGGCCGAGATCCGCGAGTGGTCCCGCGCGATCGCGAACGCTCTGGTCGCGGTTACTTATTAGGCGTCCGGCCTTCCGGGCACGATTAGATCGGTTTTCCCGCCCAAAACGGGGGATTCGGTGCGTGATCTTCAAGTCTGCGTTTTGTTAGCCGATACACATGTTTAAGATGCGCGCGATGCTCTTGCCACCCGGCCGCAGGTTGCTGGTCGGCGTCCTTGCGGTAGCGGCCTTGCTGTTGGCCCTACCGGCCGCCGCCACGTCCGTCTCCAAGATCGTCATCTTCGGCTCCCACGAGGGGTCGACCCTGCGCCTGCACCCACGCGGCCACAACAAGATCGTCGTCAAAGGCAACATGGCCCGCCACCACCCGCGCGGCTGCCACTTCACCCGCGGCCACCGCAAGGCGGTCTGCTCGACCCGGGGGATCGGCGCGATCGAAGTGAAGATGGGGCCGAAGGGGGACATGGTCAAGGTGACGCGGACCCTGCCGCTGCCGCTGGTCGTCCACCTCGGCCGCGGCTCCGACAAGTTCGTCGGCAAAGGCGAGCGAGACATCTGCTTCTCCGAAG
>JBQCHW010000109.1:0-3861 GCA_051954315.1 Solirubrobacterales bacterium | reverse complement strand
CGTCGACGGCGCCGGCGACGCCGCCGAGGTCGAGGGCCGCGTGAACCAGATCAAGGCCGAGATCGAGACCACCGACTCCGACTGGGACCGCGAGAAGCTCCAGGAGCGCCTCGCGAAGCTGGCCGGCGGCGTGTGCGTGATCAAGGTCGGCGCCGCCACCGAGGTGGAGCTGAAGGAGAAGAAGCACCGTCTGGAGGACGCCATCTCCGCGACCCGCGCCGCGGTCGAGGAGGGCATCGTCTCCGGTGGTGGCTCCGCGCTGGTCCACGCCGTCAAGGTCCTCGAGGGCAACCTCGACAAGTCCGGCGACGAGGCCACCGGTGTCGCGGTCGTCCGCCGCGCCGCCGTCGAGCCGCTGCGCTGGATCGCGGAGAACGCCGGCCTCGAGGGCTACGTCATCGTCTCCAAGGTCGCCGAGCTCGAGAAGGGCAACGGCTACAACGCCGCCACCGGCGAGTACGGCGACCTGATCAAGGCCGGCGTCATCGACCCGGTCAAGGTCACCCGCTCCGCCCTGGAGAACGCCGCCTCGATCGCGAAGAACATCCTCGTGACCGAGGCGATCATCGCCGAACCGCCGGAGGAGAACGGCGCCGGCGGCGGCATGCCCGGCGGTATGCCCGACATGGGCGGCATGATGTAAGCACCCCTTCCCAGGGGAGTGAGTTTCCGAGAGGCCCGGGCAACCGGGCCTCTCTTTTTTGCCTACTTTTTCCGCGGCTTCGGGGGCAGCGGGGGCAACAGGCCGGCGTTGTAGTCGGCGGTTTCGAGGAAGGTGGGGCGGCGGATCTTCTTGCGCAGGGTGTTGGTGGTGCGGGGGTAGAGGCGGAGGTCGTACTGGTTGCCGGGGCCGAAGCCCTGGTAGTAGGTGAGCATCCGCACGCGGGGGTGCTTGACGGTCCAGGCGACGACCTGCTTGACGAAGCGCGGTTCGTCCTCGCCGGAGACGGCCCACTCGGTCATCGCCACCGGCATCCCCTTCCACTGTTTGCCGAGGTAGAAGCGGTTGAGGTCTTCCCAGACGGGATATTCGGAATAGAAGTCGGTGCCGACCCAGTCGACCCAGCGACGGCCGGGCCAGTAGTTGCCGGGGAAGTTGCCTTTTACCCGGGGCGAGCCGCCGGGGAGAGGGCTCCAGATGATGCTGACGGGCGCCACCGGCAGTTCGGTCGGCGGCGGACCTTTCGTTCGCTGCACCGGCGGCAGGGCGATTTCCGCCAGCGTCGCGTTGATCGCTTCCAGGCTTTGTCCGCCGCGGACGATCAAGGAGATGCGGCGGAAGGCCTGCTTGTACCAGCCGGTGGTGTGTTCGCCGCCGCGCTGGTTGCCTTCGCAGTCGACCGCGGTCCAGGCGTTGAGGCAGCGGTTCGGCTCGCCCAGCGGGCGGATGTAGGCGGGCAGCCCGTGGGAGGCGAAGAAGTCGTTCAGCTGCAGCAGGTATTCGTCGCCGAGGCCGAGGGCGATCTGCTCGGGGGTGATCAGCTCGGAGAGGTTCTGGTCGTCCTGGGTCGAGATCGCCAGGACGGGCCGCGTTGCCGTTTCGCGCCAGCGTTCGTAGGCCGCGTTGAGGCTGTTGCCCCAGGGATGGAAGGTCTCCAGCAGCGCCGGGTGCCTCCCGGTCAGTTCCACCCATTCGTTGAATTCGGTCGTCGTGCCGCGGTCGCTGACCCCGAGGAAGACGTTCGGCTTCGGCGGCACCAGCGAGAGGGCGCTCGCCGAGGCCGGGGCGACCAGAGCGGCCAACACCGCCACAGCGGCAAGGGTTCGCCTAAGCGTCTTCGAGGACATCACCCATTCTTCGCGGTTCGACCCCGAGTGCCTGCGCGTCGGCCGGGCCGCGCCCGCTGACCATCCCCACCTCCATCAGCTCGGCCTCCTCCCAGGTGGCGAAGGCGTCCTCGCCGGCCAGCGCCCGCAGCGCGATCAGGCTCGAGCGCACCAGCGGCAGCGGCATGTGGACGAGCGGCCGCGGTCGCCCGGCGATCCGGCTGACCAGGTCGGCCATCTGGTCGTAGGTGAGCGTCTCCGGCCCGGCGAGCTCGTAGCGGTGGGTGCCGTCACCGGCCCCGCGCTCGCGCTGCAGCGCCCCGACCACGCAGCGGGCCACGTCGGCCGCCCAGATCGGCTGGAACCGCGCCTGCCCCTCGCCGGAGACCGGCAGTACCGGCAGGAAGGAGAAACGCCGCAGCAGCGTGAGCCAGGGATCGCTGTGGTCGTAGACGATCGAGGGGGCGAAGACGGTCGTCTGCAGCGGCGAGGAGAGGACGGCCTGCTCGGCCAGCCACTTGGCGCGGAAGAAGCGCGTCCGCTGTGCCGCCTGCGCGTCGAGGGCGCTGAAGAAGTGGAAGCTCCCGACGCCGCTGCGCTCGGCCGCCCGCAGCAGCCGCACCGTCGCCAGCCCGTTCAGCTCCTCGATCCGTTTCGGCGGCTGGTCGCGGATCGAGGCCGCCAGGTGGATCACGGTGTCGACCCCGCGCAGCGCCTGGCGCACCAGGTAGGGGTCCGACATCTCGCCCAGATCACCGAGCGCGATCTGCACGTCGACCCGCCTCGCGCCCAGTTTCCGCGGCTCCCGCACCAGGCAGCGAACCTCCTCGCCGCGCTCCAACAGCAGCGGCAGCAGGCGCGATCCGACGCTTCCGGTTGCCCCCGTCAACAGCAGCACGTCCGCATCATCCCTAAAATGACCGCTCGCGCTTGGCCGGGGCCCCCGGCGGGCACCCGGAAAACGAGCTTTAGGAGACCCTTCGAAATGACCTACGTCATCGCCGAGCCGTGCATTGGCCAGAAGGACAACTCGTGCGTCGAGGTTTGTCCCGTCGATTGCATCCACCCGACGCCTGACGAGGCCGATTACGACAACGTCGAGCAGCTCTACATCGATCCCGATGAGTGCATCGACTGCGACGCTTGCGTCGAGGCCTGCCCGGTAGACGCCTGCTTCGCCGAGGATCAGCTTCCGGCCGAGTGGGCCAAATACGCCGAGATCAACGCCAACTACTTCAAGAACCAGGCCGCCTAGGGCCGGTCATCCTTCTACCGAGGCCCGCGCGGTGCCGATCCGCAGCGGGCTCTCGTAGACGGTCACCGAGGAGAACATCCCCGCTTCCCGGTAGCTCTGCAGGTAGAGCGAGTTAGGCCCTTCGTCGTTGGAGCCGTCGAGCGTCTGCATCGGCAGGTGCGTGGTCGCGCCGAGATGGGCGGGGTTATAGGTGCCACCGTTGAAGAAGGTGACGCGCCGCCCGTTGATCCACATCTCGACGAAGCCGTCGGCGGCGAAGCGCTCGTGCACCAGCACGTCGACCCACTGGTTCCTGACCAGCGGCATCTGCCAGGGAACGTCGAATCCGTAGGTGGCGTTGCGGGTCCAGCGCAGCTGGCTCCCGACGACTTGGATCTGCCACGGCGGCGAGCCGGCGAACGGAGGGCCGAAGGGGCCCTGCACCACGTTGAGCCAGCCCGGGACTTCGCTGGGGAAGTCTGCCGGCAGGAAGAAGCCGGCGCTCCACCAGACTTCGGCGCCGGGTTCGAGGAGAGCCGGTGAGACGAGCTGCGCGCGCGGGTTATCGGTCGGCGTCAGCGGATAGACGTCGCTGTCGTCGACGTCGAGGCGAAACACGGTGCGGCTCCCGCCGGCGGGATCCGCCACTTCGCTCACCGCTCCAGGCGCCGACTGGTTCATCCAGAAGTCGCCGATCGTGGCGCCGGTGAAGAGCGGCGCCGGAGCCGGGCCGGGTTCGGGCGCCGGTTCCGGTTCCGGTTCGGGTTCGGGAGCCGGTTCCGGTTCCGGAGCCGGTTCAGGGGCGGGTTCCGGAGCCGGTTCAGGCAAGGGGGTGGGCACCGGTTCAGGCGCGGGAGCCG
>JBQCHW010000108.1:0-3147 GCA_051954315.1 Solirubrobacterales bacterium | reverse complement strand
CCTCCGATGCTGCTCGCGGTCGACGTCGGCAACACCCAGACCCACCTCGGCGCCTTCGACGGCACCGAGCTGGTCGAGCACTGGCGCTTCCAGACCCGCTCCGGCGCCACCGGCGACGAGCTCGCCGAGCGGATCGCCGGCCTCTTCTCGCTCTGCGGCCGCTCCTTCAGCGAGATCGACGCGGTCTGCGTCTCCTCGGTGGTGCCGCCGCTCGGCAGCCAGTTCGAGGAGCTCGCCGAGCGCTACCTCGATGCCGAGTGCCTGACGATCGGCCCCGGGGTGAAGACGGGGATGCCGATCCGGATCGAGAACCCGCTCGAGGTCGGCACCGACCGCCTCGTCAACGCGATCGCCGCCTACGACCGCTTCGGCGAGGCCTGCGTCTCGGTCGACTTCGGCACCGGGATCAACATCGACGCGGTCTCCGCCGAGGGCGAGTACCTCGGCGGCGCGATCGGCCCCGGCCTGGCGCCCTCGCTCAGCGCCCTGATCGAACGCGCCGCCCGGATCACCCGGATGGACCTCGAAGAGCCCAAGGAAGCGATCGGCCGCTCGACCCGCGCCGCGATCAACTCCGGCTTCATCTTCGGCTTTGCCGGCCTGATCGACGGCATCGTCCGGCGGATCGAAGACGAGCTCCCAAACCCGCACCTGCTCGCCACCGGCGGCTACGCCTCGGCGGTCGTCCCCTTCACCGAGACGATCGACGAGGTCGACGATCTGCTGACCTTGAAGGGCCTGCGACTGATCCATGAACGGAACCGCTGACAGAGATGGTGGCCGCCCGGCCCTGACCGAGCCCTTCGAGATCGGCGGCGTGCCGATCGCCAACCGCGTCCTGCTGGCGCCGCTGGCCGGGATCGGCAACTGGTTCGTCCGCCTGCAGGCCAAACGCCACGGCGCCGGGCTCGCGGTCTCGGAGATGGTCTCGAGCTTCGCCCTCCACTACCGCAACGAGCGCACGCTGCGGGAGCTGATGCGGATCCACCCCGACGAGCACCCGGTCTCGATCCAGCTCTTCGGCCACGACGCCGAGGTGATGCGCTCGGGGGCCGAGATCGCCGCCAAGGCCGGCGCCGACCTGATCGACATCAACATGGGCTGCCCGGTGCCCAAGGTGCGGCGGACCGGCGCCGGTGCCCAGCTCCTACGCGACCAGGACCTGGCGCTGGCGCTGGCCCGCGGCGCCGCCGAGGGCTCCGGCCTGCCGGTGACGGTGAAGCTGCGCTCCGGGATCGAGGCCGGCGACCGCTCGGGCTTCGAGTTGGCGATCCGCCTGGTCGAGGAGGCGGGGGTCGCCGCGATCGCCTTCCACCCCCGCGTCGCCACCAAAGGCCACAAGGGCTCGCCCGACTACGCGCTTGCCCGCGATCTGGTCGAGCGGATCGACGTCCCCGTGATCATCTCCGGCGGCCTCTCCAGCGCCGAGGCGGCCCGCCGCGCCTACGAGGAGTCGGGCGCCGACGCGGTGATGATCGCCCGCGGCTCCTTCGGCAACCCCTGGGTCTTCGAGGAACTGACCGGCCGCCGCGCCGCGCCGCCGAGCCGCGAGGAGATGGTCGCCGAGTGGCTGTGGGTGACCGACCGGGCCGAGGAGCACCTCGGCGCCGAGCGGGCCGAGCGCTACCTGCGCAAATTCCACCCCTGGTACGCGGAACGGCTGGAGGCGCCGAAAGAGGTCGCCGAGGAGCTGCAGCGGACCGCCGATCTGGCCCGCGCGCGGGAGCTCATCGGGTCGCTCGCGAAGCCCGTTGCGGTGGCCTGAACAGGGCGTCCAGAAGCCGTTTTGGCCAGCCGGCCACCCTCGCTATAATCCCGCGACCCGTGCCTGGGATTGCTGCCGTCGCCGGCCGCATCAGGCGCGTTTTTTTAGGTCCAGGGAGACCGGACGGGCTCCCTTTTTCAAAATCCAAAGCGAGGTCGTCAAGTGCGTCAGGCCGTCATCACTCCAGAGGGACTGGAAAAACTCAAAGAGGAAATCGAGTACCTCTCGACGACCAAACGGCGCGAGGTCGCGGCCCGGATCAAGGAGGCGCGCGAGGACGGCGACATCTCCGAGAACGCCGAATACGACGACGCCAAGAACGAACAGGCCCTGCTCGAGGGCCGGATCGCCCAGCTGGAGGAGAAACTGCGGCGCGCCCGGGTGATCGACGAGAAGGAGATCAGCACCGACGAGGTCGCCTTCGGCTCGATCGTCCACGTCAAAGACCAGAAATCGGGCGATTCGCAGAAGTTCCAGATCGTCGGCTCGACCGAGGCCAACCCGCTGGAGCACAAGCTCTCCAACGAGTCGCCGATCGGCAAAGCGCTGCTGGGGAAAAAGCGCAACGACATCGTCACCGTCGAGGTCCCGCGGGGCCCGAAGAAAAAACTGAAAATCACCAAGATCGAGAAGGCTTGAGGGACGGTAGGCTCGCGCTTCGATGAGCGAGCCCAGCACCGATCAGCCGTCCGAGCAGGAGCTTTCCCAGGTCCTCGAGGACCGGCGCGAGAAGCTGGAGCGGATCCGCGAGGCCGGGATCGAGCCCTTTCCGCATGAGTTCTCCGGGCGGGAGGAGATCGGTGAGGTGCGGGCCGCGCACGAGGGGCTGGCGCCGGGGGTCGAGACCGAGTCGCGGCACCGGGTCGCCGGGCGGATCGTCGCCCGCCGCGGCCACGGCAAGGCCTGCTTCATCGACGTCCGCGACGGCAGCGGCCAGATCCAGCTGCACGCCCGTCAGGACCTGCTCGGCGAGGAGGCCTACGCGCTCCTGGTCGACCTCGACCTCGGCGACATCGTCGGCGCCGAGGGGACGGCGATGGCGACCCGCCGCGGCGGCGAGCTCTCGCTCTCGATCGACCACTGGCGGCTGCTGGCGAAGAGCCTGCGCCCGCCGCCCGACAAGTTCCACGGCCTCGAGGACACCGAGACCCGCTTCCGCCGCCGCGAGCTCGACCTGATCGCCAACGAGGAGAGCCGGCGCGCCTTCCGCACCCGCGCCCGCACGATCTCGGAGATCCGCCGCTGGTTCGACGAGCACGGCTTCGTCGAGGTCGAGACGCCGGTCCTGCAGCCGCTCTACGGCGGCGCCCTGGCCCGCCCGTTCACGACCCACCACAACGCCCTCGACCGCGACTTCTACCTGCGGATCGCGACCGAGCTCT
>JBQCHW010000107.1:0-10077 GCA_051954315.1 Solirubrobacterales bacterium | reverse complement strand
AGGATCCGCTCGATCTCCTCCTCGCCGAAGCCGTCGGCGGAGAGGCGGTCGCGGGCGAGGGCGGCGACGGCTTCCTGGGCGCAGGGGCAGGCGGTCATCCCCTGGGCCTCGACGCCGGTCAGGGTGCGGGTGCCGCGCGCGGAGGCGACGGCGGTGCCGTAGAGGACGTAGATCTCCTGGGTGCTCTTGCCGGTTTCCGGCGTCTGCACGGTCTCCGGGTAGCGGGCCGTAATCGAGACCTCGGCCCGCTCGCCGCCCTGGCGCTCGCGCACCCGCTGGGCGATGTGGGCGGCCAGCACCTCGGCCTTGAACGCCTCGCCGAGCACGACCTCGTCGATCGCCTCGCCGACGATCTCCTCGAAGCGCGACATGTGGACGCCGGCCTGCTTCGGGTTGAGGTCGACGAAGCACTCGAACTCGGCGTAGAAGAGGTTCTCGACCCCGTCGGCCTTGACCCGGATCACCTTCTCGACGCCGGTGACCCCGACGCGGGAGAGGCCGACCTGGGTGGCCGGCAGGGCGGCCTGGACGTCGGGGGTGGTGGGGGTGGCGATCTGCTGGCTTGCCATCGGCTTATAAATGGTAAGCGACGCGAGAGTTCCGAGTCTTACCTCGTTGGCCCAGAGTTACGAAAGTTTTTTCCTTATCTCCCTATAATCCGGCGCGGTCGGAGCTTCGGGGCCGGCCAACCCTCGAAGGGAGAAGGGGAACGCAGCGAGGGAACGTGGCTATCGAACCGTTGGACAGTACGGCTGAGGTCGTTGAGCGCGACGAGGAAGCGAGCCCGATCGGGGAGATCGAGGAGCTTCAGGGACTGATCGCCAAAGGTCGCGAGCGCGGCTACCTGACCTTCGAGGAGATCTCCTCGACACTCGAGGAGGTCGAGATCACCAAGGAGCAGGTGACGCAGTTGCACGCGCACCTGGTCGAGCACGGGATCGACGTCGTCGCCGAGGATGGCGTCAGCGCTTACAAAGCCCAGCGCAGCGGCGACAGCGGCTCGGCGAAAAAAGAAGAGCTCGATCTGACGGTCGAGCCGAGCCTCGACTCGCTGCGGCTCTACCTGCGAGCGATCGGCCAGGTCGACCTGCTGACCGCGCAGCAGGAGGTCGAACTGGCGAAACGGATCGAGCGCGGCGACATGCTGGCGAAGCGGCAGATGGTCGAGGCCAACTTGCGCCTCGTCGTCTCGATCGCAAAAGGCTATTTGGGGCGCGGCCTCTCCTTCCTCGACCTGATCCAGGAGGGATCGCTGGGGCTGATCCGGGCGGTGGAGAAGTTCGATTACCGCCGCGGCTACAAGTTCTCGACCTACGCGACCTGGTGGATCCGCCAGGCGGTGACCCGGGCGATCGCCGACAAGGCGCGCACTATTCGGATCCCCGTCCACATGGTCGAGAAGCTGAACCGGGTCGCCCACGTCGAACGCCAGCTGGTGCAGAAACTGGGGCGGGAGCCGGAGCCGGCGGAGATCGCCGAGGAGCTGCGCTGGCCGGTCTCCGACGTGCGGGACATCCTCCGCGTCGCCCAGCTGCCGGTCTCGCTGGAGAAACCGGTCGGCGACGAGGACGAATCCGAGCTCGGCGATTTCGTCGCCGACGACGCCGTCCTGGAGCCTTTCGAGGAAGCCAGCGAGCACCTGCAGAAAGAGGGCGTGCGCCGGGCGCTGGAAGCGCTGCCGGAGCGCGAGCGCCAGGTGATCGAACTTCGCTACGGCCTCTCCGGCACCGAGCCGCTGACCCTGGAGGAAGTCGGCAAAGCCTTCGGCGTCACTCGCGAGCGAATCCGCCAGATCGAGAACAACACGCTGAAGAAGCTGAAGCGTTTGCCCGAGGCCCAGATGCTTCGGGAAGCCTCCTAGAGTTCCAGTTCAGCGAGGCTCGAGCACGAAGACGCTGGGCTGGCGGTCTAACTTCGACTCGTAGTAGTCCCAGCCGGAGTACTGCTGCATGTGGCGGCGCCAGAGGTCGTCGCGCTCCTCGCCCTCGGCGAGGCGGCCCCGCACCTGGGTGCGCTTGCCGGCGACCTCCACCTCGGCCTCGGGGTTGGCGCGCAAGTTCAGCGACCACGCCGGAGTCTTGGCGTTGCCGGCGTTGGTGTTGATGACGACGAAGCGCTCCCCGTCGGCGAGGTAGAGGACGGGCGCGGTCCGCGGCTGCCCGGACTTGCGGCCGGTGGTGGTGAGGAGCAGCACCGGCCCGTTGCCGACCTTGCCGCCGATGCGGCCGCGGCTGAGCCGGTAGAGCGGCACGTTCAGCTTGCCGACCAGCCGTAAGCCCCTGGCTCCCAGCGAGTGGGACATCCGCGAGTAGAAGCGGTCGCTCGGCACGGCGTGAGTATCCCACCGCCGGGAGGTACAGTGGGCAGATGCCCGAGCCGCACCCGTTCCGCCGCGCCGCCGAGGCCAAGGACATGGAGCTGCTGACGGAGACGCTGCGCGAGGACGTCATCCTCCACAGCCCGATCCTCTTCCGCGGTTTCGAAGGCCGCGACACCGTCGCCACGGTCCTCACCCACGTCGCCGCCACCCTCGAGGACCTCACCTACGTGAATGAGTTGAACGACGGCAAGACCGTCTGCCTCCGCTTCAAAGCCAACGTCGCCGGCACCGACCGCGAGCTGGAGGGCATCGACTTCCTCGAGCTCGACGCGGACGGCCGCGTCGCCGAGCTAACCGTCTTCATGCGCCCCTTCTCAGCACTAACCGCCTTCAACGAGCAGATGAAAGCGCGACTGGGAGTATCGGAGGGCTGAGCCTTTGGACGGGTGTGCCTGCTGCTCCCTTAGACTTCTGCGCCTAGCTCGGGGGAGTGTCCGAGTGGTTAAAGGAGACGCGCTGTAAACGCGTTGGCTATGCCTACACAGGTTCGAATCCTGTCTCCCCCATCCTGATGATCGTCCAGATGTCGACTTTGTATGGGTATGCCTGACAAAGTCGACAGTGCGCTCACGCTTGAGGATCGTGTGATCGCTGTCGCCGGAGTGGGCGGTGGGTTGGGACCCGTGGTCGCTGAGCGGTTGGCGGCTGAGGGGGCGATCGTGGCTGGGGCTGAGCGCGGCCAGGAGGCTCTTGACGCGCTTGCCGCCGACCTCGGTCTGCCGCCCGAGCGTTGGGATGGGCGCGCGGTCGACTTGCTCGACGAGGAGGCCGCTCGCGAGTGGTGCGCCGCTCTGGTCGAGCGCTTCGGGCGCGTCGACGGGCTCGTCCACCTCGTCGGTGGTTGGCGCGGCGGTGAGCCGCTGCACGAAGCTTCGCTAGAGGACTGGGCGCTCCTGCACGACCTCCTCATCCGCACCGTCCAGCACACCACCCGCGGTTTTCACGACCAGCTCGCCGCGAGCGACCACGGACGCTTCGTCCTCGTCTCCGCCAAGCAGGCGCAGAGCCCGACCAACACCAACGCCGCCTACGCCGCCGCCAAGGCCGCGGCTGAGGCCTGGGCCCTCGCCCTCGCCGACGGCTTCGAGCCCGGCGGCGCCACCGCCAACATCGTCGTCGTCGACGCGATCCTCACTCCGCGGATGCGCGAAGAGAACCCCGGCAAGGAGTTCCCGACCTTCACCCCGGCCGAGGACCTCGCTGGCGCGATCGCATTTCTCTGTTCGGATGCCGCCGCAAAGATGAACGGCCAGCGCTTCGCGCTTACCATGCGCTGATGGCCACCCAGAAAGGCCAAGGGGAAACGCCCGACGGCAAGATGACGATCGGGGAGCTGGCGCGGCGGACGGGGATGACGATCCGCAACATCCGCGCCCATCAGACGCGCGGCCTGCTGCCGCCGCCGGAGGTCCACGGCCGCACCGGCTACTACAACGAGGACCACGTCGCCCGGATCGAGCTGACCCGCGAAATGCAGGCCGAGGGGCTGAACCTCGAGGCGATCCGCCGCGTGCTCGAGACCAGCGAAGGCTCCTCGCGGGAGATGGTCGACTTCGCCCGCGCCGTGCGGGCGCCGTTCGAGGACGAGACCCCGGAAATCTTCGACGAGCGGGAACTCGCGGCCGCCTGGGGGATTGAGAGCTTCGACCCGAAGCTCCTCCGGCAGGCGGAAAAGCTCGGCGTCCTCCGCCAGCTGCCCGACGGCAAGGTCGAGGTGATCAGCCCCCGCCTGCAGCGCGCCGGCGCCGCCCTGATCGAGCTCGGCGTCTCGCCACAGGCGGCAATCGGCACCGCCGCCGACCTGCGCCGCCACTCCGAAGGCGTCGCCAAAGTCTTCGTCGAGCTCTTCGTCAAGGAGATCTGGGAGCCGTTCGACAAAGCCGGCCGCCCCGAGGAGGACTGGCCGAAAGTCCGCGAGGCGCTCGACCGCATGCGCCCGCTCGCCTCCGACGCGCTGCTGGCGATGTTCCAGATGACGATGGGCGAGTCGACCGAGAAAGCCGGCGAACGCACCCTTCGCGACGCCGCCAAACCGAGCCGCGGCTCCTCCCGCGCCCGCCGCGGCAGGCGCAGCTCCCGCTAGGGAACGATCGACTTCATCGCCGCTTCCAGTTCGGGGACGCCGTAGGCGCCCTCGATGCGGTCGCGGATCACGCCGTCGCGGTCGATCAGGAAGGTCCACGGCTCGGTCGGCAGGTTGAAGGTCTGCAGCTGCGGCCGGATCCCCTTCGAGATGTCGTTGTCGTTGTAGACCTCCATGTGGATGAAGTCGGCCTTGCCCTTGTACTCGTCCGCCACCTGCTGGGCGACGTCGACCACCGGGCCGCAGACCCGGCTCTGGCAGAGCGCCGGGGTCGCGAAGACGAGCACGATCGGCTCCTTGCCGACGACGTCGGCGAAATCGACCTGGTGCATCTGGTCGTGAGGGACGCGGGTGTCGATCTTCGAGAGGTCGCCGCCGACGCTGGCCGCGGTCGGGGTGTGGATCAGCGGCGCCTTTTCTCCCACCTGCGGGACTTTCGCCCCTCCGACCACCGGGCTCGGCACCCGCGAGGCTTCGAGCCCTCCCTTGCCCTTCAGCATCGCGATCGCCACCCAGGGACCCTTGCGGTCGAAGTCGACCTTGGGGACGACGTAGACGTTCTTCGCCTCGTCGGGATCTTCGCCGGCAGCCCGGTAGGCGGTCTTCACTTCCAGCGAGGTCACCTGCGCCGGCAGCGGCCCGATCACCGGCCCTTTGTCTTCGTCCTTGGCGAAGTAGAGGGCGACGTCGGCGTCATCCACCTGTTCGTTGCCCTTGGTGAAGACACCGAAGGGATAGCGGTTCTCGCCGAGGTTGAAGACCTGAGCCGCCGGCGCGATCACGACCTTCGCCGGCGTCGCGCCCGCGGTCCGCAGCAGATCCACGATCGACTTCCCCTTGGCAGTGGGAAATTCGGCGGCCGAGGGTGCTGGCCGCGAGCTCTCTTCGCTCGAGCCGCCGCAGCCGGCGACGAGGAAGGGGAGGAGGCAGAGGAGGGTGAGCAGCGGATGGGGGCGGCGCACTCGCGGAACGCTATCGGGAGTCGGCCGTCGGCCACCGCACCATTGCGTCATCTCGGTTGTTGAAGGAGCAGGTCATCCCCTTGAAGAGGGACGATGTTCATCAGTAGTACGCGAATGGACATAGAACGCGAATCTATGCTTAAGTGCGCCCAGCGCGGATGGGACCGCGCCCGACATAAGAACCGGCCGCTTTGGGCAGGGGCCTGAAAGGACTTAGGGAGCAGATGCCAGGTAAGAAGCTCGTGTTGTCGATGGTCGCGACCGCGGTGATGTTCGCGGCCGTTCCTGCCTTCGCCGCGGAAACCAGTCCCGACGAATACAAGGCCCAGGTCGAACCGATCTGCCAAGCCAACCTCAAGGCCAACGAAAAGATCCTCAAGGGCGTGCGGGAAAACGTCAAGACCGGGAAGCTGAGCAAGGCTTCGCGGCAGCTCCTCGGCGCCGCCGCTGCGCTGAAGAAGACCCGCGCCGAACTGCTGAAGGTCCCGCAGCCGGCTGAAGACGCGGCCCGCTTGACCAAATGGCTGAAGGGCGTCAAGACCGAGGTCGAACTGCTCGAAGCCGCTGGCCGCAAGCTCGCCCACGGCGAAAAAACCGGCGCCAGCAAGATGGTCATCCGGCTCCGCAGCAACGCCCTGAAGACCAACAACCTGGTCCTCAACTACGAATTCCGTTACTGCAAGTTCGAACCGCAGAAGTTCATCTAGGGGCACGCGCGGCTGATGGCGGTTCTCAGCGGCGCGCAGACCCCCCAGGAAAGCACCCGTGCTTTCGCGGCATCGATAAGCCGCGGCGATCTCGACGCCGCGGCTTATTGCTTTGCCAAAGACGCCTGTCTGGTGACGCCGGACGCGACCGCGGTCCGCGGCCGTGACGAGATCCGCCCGATCCTCCACCAGCTGATCGCCGTCGAGTCCCGGATCGAGGTCCAGGAGAGCTCCGTCCTCGCCGCCGGCGAGGTCGCCCTCGGCACCGAGCGCTGGACCGTCACCTCGCCCGGCTCCGAAGGCGGCCCCTTCACCCGCACCCTGACCCCGATGGTCGTCGTGCGCCAGCTCGAGGGCGTCTGGAAACTCGCCGTCGCCCTCCCCTGGTGGCGGGGATAGCAGTTCGCCCAGCACCCTCTAGAATCATCCTGAGCGCACGGCTTCACAGGGGAGCCGACCCGCCCGGATAGCTCAGTTGGTAGAGCACTTCCATGGTAAGGAAGGGGTCACGAGTTCGAGTCTCGTTCCGGGCTTCTCAGAGGTACAGCGCCCGCCCACCTTTTCCGTACCCTGATAGGTTCCTCGCCGTTCCCAAGCCCTGAGCAGGGGCGGGACTCCAAATATGAAGCCAGCGGCAAGGATCCAATACGTGGTGGCGAACGCCCTCACCGGTGCAAACCTCGCCTCCGGTATCGCCTCGACGCTCCTTCCGGGTGAGGGGAGGACGGTGCGCCGCTCGACGCTGATCCTCGCCGGCGCTATGTTCGACGCGCTGGATGGCCCGCTCGCTCGGCGCTCGGGCAAACCGACGGAGTTCGGCGCCGCCGCCGACAACATCTCCGACGTCATCACCTGCGGCGTAGCCCCCGCGGTGGTGCTGGCCAGGAGCGGTGCCGCCGAAACGCGGCTCTCCAGGATTGCGCCCGCTCTCTACATCGGGGCGACCGCCTGGCGGGTCGCCAGAAATGGGATCGGCCCAAGGAGGAGCCATGTCTTTCGCGGCCTCCCGATCACGGGCGCCGGCATTTTGTTCGCACTCGGTTGCCAGGTGAGGCTTCCTCCGCGGGCGCTTTCGTACTGGACCGTCTCTCTGTCCCTGGCGATGTTCAGCCGGATCCGCGTGCTCTCCGGAGAGGCGCTGATACGGGATCTCGAGACGCTCGAGATCGAGTTGCCCGATGAGAGCCCTTCGCCCTCTTGCTCGGACACCTGAGTCCGATTTGCATACGCATGGTTCTTTGTACGGGAACAGCTTTAGTATGCCCACGCCCATGACGACGGCTTCATCGGATAACTAGGAATTATCGGCGGTGAACATCGGTTCCGGTTACGGGCGCGTCGTCATTGTCGTTCGTCCGCTTGACCGCACGCTCAATTTCCTTCGGTTTCTGCTGGTTCCCGTGCTCGTGCTGGCGGCCGGGCTCCCGGTCACCCGAGCCCTCTTCGAGTCGAGTCAAGCCGGGTTCGCCTGGGCGATGCTCCTGCTCTTCGTCCTCGCCGCCTGCGCTTACTTCGTCGTCCTGCAACTGGACACGATCAGAAGCAGGTTGGACGAGGTCTTCGCGCAACTGCGACGGCAAGTCGCCCTCGCCTGCAACCACGACGAGGTACAGCTCGCCAAGCGAATAGGCGCCGCTTGTCGCTTAACCCCGCAGGTCTTTCGGGTACCCCTCTTCGAGTACGACGACCAGACGACGGCTGTATCGGCTCTGGTCGAAGCCTGTGAGAGCGATCAGGCCGGCACCTATTGGTTCGTCGAGGGGGAGAGCGGAAGCGGCAAGACGCGTACCGCCTTTCGCCTCATCCAGACCCTCGCCCGCGATCGCCGACTCTGCACGCTCGCCAATCGCTGCTTCTTCTACGACCTCGGAGAGGCCGAGTTCATTCAGGATGAGCTCCTCGACCGGTTGAGGACCCCCCGCCACGACGGCGCTGTGGTTTTCGTCGACAACTTCCAGCTCGTCCGCGCCGACGTCCTCAGCAAGCTCACCAGCCGCCTGCTGAATCGGATCGAGGATCCGCCAGAGCAACTGCTCGTCTTTCTTTCCCGCCCCGGAGATGCCTGGAACCTCAGTCCCCGCTCAGACGTTCGGCTCCTTAGCGAGGCCAAAGCAGCCAATCGCTACTTCTCCCTCGACGGGGCGTCCACCGGAATCGTCACCCGCTTTGTTTCCGAATTCGACCGCCGTGCCTCGGAGATGCTGCGAAACCTCGAGCACGAGCGGGTGGCGTCGGCGGCCCAGCTCCATCTAGCTCAGGTGATCGCTCGCCACCGCACCGCTCCCGCGGAGGCCGTGGCGATGATGAGTCTGCTGGAGGGAGAGGCTGACCCGGCCGTGTTCCCCAGCCTCTCCCGGGTGCTCGCCGTTACCGCGGCTCTCTCAGTTCACCGCGGCACCTTTTCGCGCCGGGAAGTTCGTCGTGCCCTGCGCAAGGCAAACCGAGAGCCCTTGGGCCTGTCCAGGTTGCGGTCTGCCGCTCGGGCGCGTCTCACCTTCTGGCGACTGAGGCGAACGGGGCTTGTTCCTAAGCTCAACGCCGGTGGCTCGCGCTACCTATTCCATGAGGCAATCGCCGAACTCTGCATTGACCGCCTCAGTCATGACGCCGCCTTCGAGGAGCCCTTCGTCGCGGCGGGCGGGGGGCGCCTGAAGGAACAGCTGCGGAAGGGAAATGACCTAAACGCATGGCTGATCGCCGCCGAGGTCGGAGAGACGGAAGTCCTCCTCCGGAACTTCGACGCGGCACTCGGCCGCGGCGCATACCAGCGAATGGCCCGCTGCCTAAAGCGAGCGCGGAGTCGCTACGAGATGCTCCCAGAGAGCTACGAGCTGCCTCCCGAGATCCGCGTCCAGCTCGCAATTCAGCTCGACCGCACCGGCTCCTTCAAAGAGTCGAGAGCAGAGTTCACCGATGCCGTCCTTCCCGACCTCGACGAGTCAGAGGAGCTTGGTCTGATCCTCACGGCGAGCCGAATCGAGGCTAGCCACGATCGCGCCTCCGAAGCTGACATCGAAGTCCTCCGCCGCAGCCCCGATCGCTTGACCGCGATCATCGGCGAGTACTGGAAGCTCCACATCGCCGCTCATCGCGGCCGATTCGATTCGAGCGGAATGCTCGAATTGGCGCATGAGGCGCTGGGCCTGATCGAGGGTCGTCAGAGTCAGCACTGGTTGACCTATGCCTTGGGGCGAGTGCATTTCGATTCGCTTCGGCACCATTACCTGCAGGGCGGCACCCCGACCAGCGAGATCGGCTCGGATGCGCGGTACGCCCTCGAGTCCTACCTGTCGGACAGAATGCCGACTTACAAAGCGATGCAGGTGCTCTACGGGAGGGCGCACCTGGTTGGTCACGTCTTCCTCCCAGGTCTGGCGATTTTTGCCCGACCGGTAGCCGCTGAGGAACGAGCTCTTGCCGAACTCCCTGCAAGTGACGTCTCCACGGTGAACGACCTGGCTGACACCGCCCTTCGCCTGTACCGGCGTGCGCGCGAGGAGTTCTGGCAGTACGGCGACCGGGAGGCCGAATACCTCCAAGCGGAAGTGATGAATGCGGAGATGATTCAGGCCGAGGCCGACCTCGATCTCTTTCCCGTGCGACTCAACGCCTACAAGGAGTTCATCGCGGAGACGGGGTTTAAGGACCTCTACAGCTACCCCCACTTCTACCTCTTCCGTTGGTGCATGCTGAAGCACTACCAACAGGTTTTCCACCCGACGTCCACGCAACCCGAGGTGGCGAGTTATTACCTCGACCGGGCCTCTGCGCACCTGGAGGAGATGACTGAACTGGACACTGCGGTCGGCAACCGTTATGGCCTTGCCCGGACCAAGCTGCTCAAGCTGCTCCTACGTGCGGCGAGCGATGCCGTGGATCCCGCTGCTTGGACTTCGCTGGCCGAAGAGATGGGCCGGGACGGGTACCACTTCGAGGAGCGTCTCG
>JBQCHW010000106.1:0-3922 GCA_051954315.1 Solirubrobacterales bacterium | reverse complement strand
GGCGCTTCAACGCCCGCTTCGGCGAGACCCTGGTCGTGCCAGAGCTGGTGATCCCCCAGGTGGGCGCCCGGATCATGGACCTGCAGGAGCCCGAACGGAAGATGTCGACCACCGGCGGCACCGAGCAGGGGACCGTGCTGGTCCTCGACGACCCGGACACGATCCGCAAGAAGTTCCGCTCGGCGGTTACCGACTCCGGCCGCGAGATCGCCAAGACGCCGAACAAGCCCGGGGTCAGCAACCTGATCGACATCTTCTCGGTCGCCTGCGGCCGCGAGCAGAAGGAGGTCGAACGGGAATTCGAGGGCTCCGGCTACGGCGATTTCAAGCAGGCGGTCGGCGATGCGGTGGTCGATTACCTGGAGCCTGTGCAGGAGCGTTACCGGGAGTTGCGCCCCGACCAGGCGGAGCTCGACCGCATCCTCGGCCTCGGCGCCGAGAAGGCGCGCGCGCTCGCCTCTCCGGTAGTTGCGGAGGTCCGCGAGCGGATGGGCTTCGGCCGCCTCGCGCTGGCGTAGTCTGCAGCGATGGCCGTTGCCGACCTCGATCTCGATCTAGATCTAGACGTCTTCGCCGGGCCGTTCGACCTCCTGATGGCGGTCGTGCTGCGCGAGGAGGTCAGCCTGCTCGACCTGCAACTCGGCGAGGTCGTCGTCGCCTACGTCGAGCACTTGGAGCGCGAAGGCGAGCTGGAGCTGGAGGTGGCGACCGAGTTCCTGGTCCTGATCGCCGCCCTGCTGGAGCTGAAGTCGCGGCTGATGCTGCCCGGGCCCGACGAAGAGCTCGAGGAGATGAAGCCCGAGGAGGCGATGGAGGAGCTGCTGGCGCGGATGCTCGAGTACCGACGCTACCGCGACGCCGCCGCCGAGCTCTCCGAGCGCTTCGAGGGCCAGCGCGGCTACCTCTACCGCGCGGCGCCGCTGCCGAGTGAGCTGCGGCGGGTGGCGGTCGAGGCTGCGGTCGCCGTCTACGACCCCGACGCCCTCGGCGCCGCGCTCGGCGACCTGCTGACCGAGCCGCCCGACGTCGACATCAGCCACATCCGCCCGACGGTCTCGCTGGAACGGCGGCTGCGGGCGGTCCGTGACGTGCTGCTGCGGCGCTCGGACTTCGACTTCGACGAGGAGTTCGGCGGGGAGGACCGGTTGACCCAGGCGGTCACGGTCTTCGCGATGCTCGAGCTCTACCGCAAGGGCGAGGTGACCTGGGAGCAGGGCGAGTGCTTCGGCCCGATCAAGGTGAAGAAGGTCCTGCCGACCGCGAACGTCTCCAAGCAGGGATGAGCGACCTCTCCCGGACCGTCGAGGCGCTGCTCTTCCTCTCGCCGCAGCCGGTCGCCGTCAAGGACCTGGCGGAGGCGACGCAGGCGACCGAGGGGCAGGTCGAAGAGGCGATCGAGCTGCTGCGCGAGGACCTCGCCGAGGGCAAGCGCGGGGTGGTGCTGCGCGAGGTCTCCGGCGGCTTCGCCCTCGCCTCGGATCCCGGCAGCGAGGACGCCGCCCGCCGCCTGCTGGCGAAGCCGCGCACGCCGCCGCTGACCCAGGCCCAGGCCGAGACGCTGGCGATCGTCGCCTACCTGCAGCCGGTCACTCGCCCGGAGATCGCCCGCATCCGCGGCGTCACGTCCGAGTCGGCGGTGACCAGCCTCGCCGAGCGTGGCCTGATCGAGGAGGCCGGTCGCTCCCAGTTCGGCGCCGCGATCTTCAAGACCTCCGAGCTCTTCGAGCGCCTCTTCGGCCTCTCCGGCCTCGACCAGCTCCCCGACCCCTCGAAGTTCGACCCCACCCCCGAGGACGAGCGCGACCTCCGCGAGCGGCTGCTGAAGGCCGGCGAACAGCGCGCCGAGTAGCGGCCCAAGAGCCGTGCGCCTCGTCAAATACCTCGCCCATGGCGGCGTCGCTTCTAGGCGCAAGGCCGAGGAGATCATCGGCAAGGGGCTGGTGACGGTTGGCGGCGAGGTCGTCACCGATCCGGCGCGGGACGTGGGGGAGGGCGACGATGTGCGGGTCAACGGGGCGCCGGTGGCGGCGGAGGCGCGCGAGGTCTGGGCGGTGAACAAGCCGGTGGGGGTGGTCTCGACGGCGCGGGAGCCGGGGAGCCGCAGGCCGGTGGTGGACCTGGTCGAGACCGAGGCGCGGCTGTACCCGGTGGGTCGGCTCGACGCGGATTCCAGCGGCCTGCTGCTGCTGACGAACGACGGCGAGCTGGCGAACCGCCTGACCCACCCGCGGTACGAAGTGCCGAAGACGTACGTGGCGCGGCTTAAGAAGCCGATCGGCGCTGGGGACCTGGAGCGCCTCGCACGGGGGGTGAAGCTCGAGGATGGACCGACCGCGCCGACCCAGGTGAAGCGCAAGGGAGACCGCGAGATCGAGATCGTGCTGCGCGAAGGCCGGAACCGCCAGGTGCGCCGGATGCTAGAGGCGGTCGGCAACGAGGTGGTGGCGCTGCGAAGAGTCGGATTCGGGCCGCTGAGGATCGGCGGACTGAAGGAGGGTTCTTCTCGGCGCCTGTTGGAGGACGAGATCGCCCGGTTGCGCGAGGCCGCTGAGTAGCCAGTTCCAGCCGCCCGCAGCAGCTGGGGGCGCGAAACGACGCCATGCTGGCGATCGGCCAGAACCGCAAGCTTCTGGCGGGGAGTGGTGGGTGTTTTCCTCGCTATGCGGTGATTAGTCCCACCGCTCGGAGATTCGCCCCCCTCCTCTGAGAGAATTGCGGGGAGTGAGCGGCAATGGACGCAACGGCAACCTGGAAGCCGGCGCCTATCAGCCGCCTCAGCGGCGTCTCTTCGCGGTGCGGGGGGCTGCGCAGGCTGAGGCGAATGAGGCGGGGGCGATTCTCTCTGCCACTCGTGAGGTGATGGAGGGGTTGATCGAGCGGAACGGGCTGACGCCCGAGGACATGGTCAGCTGCTTGTTCACGACTACCGGTGATCTGGATGCTGAGTTTCCCGCTGTCGCCGCGCGCGATCTGGGGCTGACAATGGTCCCGCTGATGTGCTGCCGGGAGATCCCGGTGCCGGGGTCGATGCCGCGGGTGATCCGGGTGATGCTGCACTTCTACGGGCCCGAGGGGCACGAGCCGGCTCACGTCTACGTCGGCGAGGCGCAGAAGCTGCGGGCCGATCTCGAAGCGGCCCAGTAAGCCCTTTCGCCTCCGTCCGTCAGAATCGACAGCCGATGACGATCACCTTCGCCGAGAAGCTCGCCCGCATGCCGGGCTACCAGGCCGGGGTCCCCACGGGCCAGGCGCCTGAGGCGATCGCTTCGGGCAATCTCGCCCAGCTTGCCTCCAACGAGTCCTCGTTCCCGCCGCACCCGAAGGTGGTCGAGGCGATCCAGAAGGCCGCCGGCTCGATGAATCGCTACCCCGATCCCGACGCGACGCTGCTGCGCCGGCGCCTCGCCGAGCGTTACGAGACCGAGCCGGGGCGGGTCGCCGTCGGCAACGGCTCCTGCGAGATCCTCCTCGCCGCCGCCGAGGCGCTGCTCGAGCCCGGGGCCGAGGTCCTCTACGCCTGGCCGTCCTTCTCGATGTACCCGTACCTGCCGGCGCTGACCGGCGCCCGCGAGATCCGCGTGCCGCTGGCCGAGGGCGCCGTCCACGACCTCGACGCGATGGCGGCCGAGGTGACCGCGGCGACCCAGCTGCTGATCGTCTGCAACCCGAACAACCCGACCGCGACCCACATCCCGGCCGCCGAGATCGGCGCCTTCTGCGAGCGGATCCCCCCTCACGTGACGATCATCCTCGATGAGGCCTACGTCGAGTTCCAGGCCCACGACGACCCCGACGCCTCGCTCGACCTGCTGAAGGACTTCCCGAACCTGGTCGTCCTCCGCACCTTCTCCAAGTGCTACGGCCTCGCCGGGCTGCGGACCGGCTACGCGATCGGCTCCGCCAACTTCCGCGCCGCGGTCGA
>JBQCHW010000105.1:0-5778 GCA_051954315.1 Solirubrobacterales bacterium | reverse complement strand
GAGGTCGTCTTCGGGATGGCCCACCGCGGCCGCCTCAGCGTCCTCGCCCACAACCTCGGCCGCTCGGTCGAGTCGATCCTCGCCGAGTTCGAGGGCTCGAAGCGGATCGAGGCGGTCAAGGCGGTCGCCGCGATCCCCCACGGCGGCACCGGCGACGTCAAGTACCACTACGGCCACCGCGGCACCTACGAGACCGCGGGCGGCGAGAAGATCGCGGTCCGCCTCTACCCGAACCCAAGTCACCTCGAGTTCGTCGACCCGGTGGTCACCGGCGGCACCCGCTTCCTCCAGCAGGACTTCGAGGGGCCGAACCTCTCCCACGACTTCAAGCGCGCGGTGCCGGTGCTGCTGCACGGGGATGCCGCCTTCCCCGCCCAGGGCGTGGTCGCCGAGACCCTCAACCTGCAGGGTCTGCCGGGCTACACGACCGGCGGCACGATCCACCTGATCCAGAACAACCAGGTCGGCTTCACCACCGACCCGAGCGAGGCCCGCTCCACCCCATACGCCGCCGACATGGCGAAGGGCTTCAACGTCCCGATCATCCACGTCAACGCCGACGATGCCGAGGCCTGCATCGCCGCGGTGCGCCTGGCGATGGCCTACCGCGAGCGCTGGTGCCGCGACATCGTCATCGACGTGATCGGCTACCGCCGCTTCGGCCACAACGAGACCGACGAGCCCGCCTACACCCAGCCGACGATGGCGGCGACCATCAAGTCGCACCCGCCGGTCTCCGAGCTCTACTCCGAGAAGCTGATCGAAGAGGGCACGGTCTCCGCCGAGCAGGTCGGCCAGGCCTCCGACGAGCGCCACGCCGAGATGTCGGGCGCCCTGAAAGGGCTGCGGGAGAAGATGGAGGCGGGCGATTACGAGGACCCGACCGTCACCGGCGCCACCACCCAGACCGGCGAACTGCTCGACCGCACCGCCAGCCCGCCCGTCCACACCGCGGTCGAGGCCGAGAAGCTGCGGGGGATCAACGAGGCGCTGCTGAAGACGCCGGAGGGCTTCAACGTCCACCGCAAGCTGCGGCGCCCGCTGGCCCGCCGGACCGAGGCGCTGGAGGGCGGCGGGATCGACTTCGGCCAGGCCGAGGCGCTCGCCTTCGGCACCCTGCTGACCGAGGGCGTCCACATCCGCCTCACCGGCCAGGACACCGAGCGCGGCACCTTCTCCCACCGCCATCTCGTCCTCCACGACGAGAACACCGGCCTCAAGTACACGCCGATCCAGAATCTCGAGGACGCCTCGGCGCCATTCGAGCTCTACAACAGCCCGCTTTCGGAGACCGCCTGCCTCGGCTTCGAGTACGGCTACTCGGCCGCCAACCCGAACGCGCTCGTCCTTTGGGAGGCCCAGTTCGGCGATTTCGCCAACGCCGGCCAGGTGATCATCGACAGCTTCATCGTCTCCGGCGAGTCGAAGTGGGGCCAGCAGACGCGGCTGACGTTGCTGCTGCCGCACGGCTACGAGGGCTCGGGCCCGGAGCACTCGAGCGCCCGGATCGAGCGCTTCCTCGCCCTCGGCGCCGAGGGCAACATCCGCATCGCCTATCCGACCACCGCCGCCCAGTACTTCCACCTGCTGCGCCGCCAGGCGCTGATCAAGAAGCCGCGGCCGCTGATCGTCTTCACCCCGAAGGGTCTGCTGCGGCTCGATCGCGCCACCGCCAACCTCGAGCAGCTGACCGACGGCGAACTGCAGTTCATCCTCGACGACCCGACCGCCGGCGAGCGCCGCGACAAGGTCGAGCGCCTCGTCCTCTGCACCGGCAAGGTCTACTACGACATGGACGCCTCCGAGCGCCGCGGCGACGCCGAGAACGTGGCGATCGCCCGGGTCGAGGTCCTCTACCCCTTCGCCAAGGAACAGCTGGAACGGCTGATCGCCTCCTACCCGAACCTGAAGGAGATCGCCTGGGTCCAGGAGGAGCCGCGGAACATGGGCGCCTGGAAGGTGATGAGCCGGCGGATGCCGTCTGTCCTGCCCGAGGGGGTTGCCCTCACCTACATCGGCCGCCAGGGCCGTGCCAGCCCGGGCGAGGGCTACTCCGGCGCCCACGCGCGCGAGCAGGAGCGGATCGTGCTCACGGCGCTCACCCCCAACGCCTGAGCCGTGGCCAGGCGGCCGTTCGAGAAGCCCGTCCCGGGCGAGCTCTTCGTCTGGGTCAAGCGGGTCTCCTGGGTTGAGCTGGCGATCTTCGCCGGCCTGATCGCCTTCTGGCTGCTGCCGGGGTTCGACACCGAGACGATGCTCTTCGGCTGGGCCCACGGGCTCGGCTTCGTCGCCCTCTGCGTGCTGATCTGGATCGCCTGCATCCGCAAGGAGACCCCCTACACCTTGCTCGCGGCCACCCTCACCCCGGTCGGCCCGGTCGGCAGCGTGATCGGGATCGAACTGATCGAGCGCAAGGGCTGGGGGATCGAGAAACCGTCCGCTTCGGGGGAACGGGTGACGCAAACCGCGCCTGAACGCGGCTAAAACGCTCGACTGCGCTTGACCGTGCGTACTTCAGCCGCTATAGCTAAACCCTGACTGTTCCTCAGGGCAGTCCCGCCAGGGGGAACGGCCGCGTCGGCATCCCTCCCTGGCTACCGACGCGCAGGTGCAGTGAGGGTCGCGCGGACCCCCCTGCCTCCCGCGGCCCCGCTGCGCCTACCTTTTTTCAGCCCTTGAGCTTGCGCAGCACCGTCTGGAGGATGCCGCCGTTGAGGAAGTAGCCGACCTCGTTGGGGGTGTCCAGGCGCACGGTGGCGGTGAACTGCTTCTCGGTGCCGTCGTCGGCGCGGGCGGTGACGGTGACCTCTTTCGCGCGGCCCTCTTCGAGGTCGCCGAAGTCGAAGGTCTCGGCGCCGGTCAGCCCAAGCGAGGCGACGCTCTCGCCCGCGGCGAACTGCAGCGGCAGCACCCCCATCCCGATCAGGTTGGAACGGTGGATGCGCTCGAAGCTCTCGGCGATCACGGCGCGGACGCCGAGCAGTTTCGTCCCCTTCGCCGCCCAGTCGCGGGAGGAGCCGGAGCCGTACTCCTTGCCGGCCAGGACGACCAGCGGGACGCCTTCGCCGGCGTACTGCATCGCGGCCTCGTAGATCGTCGTCTCCTCGCCGTCTGGGAAGTGGCGGGTGTAGCCACCGGCCTTCTCGACCAGCTGGTTGCGGAGGCGGATGTTGGCGAAGGTGCCGCGGATCATCACCTCGTGGTTGCCGCGGCGGGCGCCGTAGGAGTTGAAGTCCCGGACCTCGACGCCCTGCTCGGTCAGCCACCGCCCGGCGGGGCTGTCGCGTTTGATCGCCCCGGCCGGCGAGATGTGGTCGGTGGTGATCGAGTCGCCGAGCAGGGCCAGCGCCCGGGCCCCGGCGATCGGCTCGACGCCCGGCGCCTGCGCCGGCATCTGCTCGAAGAAGCTGGGGCGGCGGACGTAGGTCGAGTCGGGCCAGGTGTAGCGGTCGCCGGAGGGGACGTCGACGTCGTTCCACATCTCGTCGCCCTCGAAGACCTCGGCGTAGTTGCGCTCGAACATCTCCGAGGCGACCGAGTCGCCGACGACCCGGTTGATCTCCTCGGCGCTCGGCCAGATGTCGCGCAGGAACACGGCCTCGCCGTCGGAGCCCTCGCCGAGCGGCTCGCTGGCGAGGTCGATGTCCATGCGGCCGGCGAGGGCGTAGGCGACGACCAGCGGCGGGCTGGCGAGGTAGTTGGCCTTGACGTGCTGGTTGATCCGGCCCTCGAAGTTGCGATTGCCCGAGAGCACGGCGCAGACGGTCAGGTCCTCGGCTTCCACCGCGGCGGCGATCTCGTCGGGCAGCGGGCCGGAGTTGCCGATGCAGGTGGTGCAGCCGTAGCCGACGAGGTTGAACTGGAGGGCGTCGAGGTACTCGGTCAGGCCCGCCTTCTCGAGGTAGTCGGTGACCACGGTCGAGCCCGGCGCCAGCGAGGTCTTCACCCAGGGCTGGCGCTGCAGCCCCTTCTGAACCGCGTTTCGCGCCAGCAGCGCGGCGCCGATCATCACGCTCGGGTTGGAAGTGTTGGTGCAGCTGGTGATCGCGGCGATGACGACGTGGCCGTGGTCGAGCTCGACCTCGGTCCCGTCGGCGAGGGTGACCGCGGTCGCGTCGGAACTGCGGGTCGTGTCGACCGCCACGCCGCTGACCGCCGGCCGCGGCTTGCTGCCGTTGTCGTCGTGGTCCTCGGCGGGCGGGTCGGAGGCCGGGAAGGACTCCTCGATCGCCTCGTCGAGGCTGGCGCTCATCTGCTCGGCGGCCTCGGGGTCGAACTCCTGCATCACCTCGAGGAAGGACTGCTTGGCCGCGGCGAGCGGCACCCGGTCCTGCGGCCGTTTCGGGCCGGCAATGCTCGGCTCGACGTCGCCGAGGTCGAGCTCAAGAAGGTCGGAGAAGGTCGGGTCGGGGGTCGACTCTTCATGGAACATCCCCTGCTCGCGGGCGTAGGCGTCGACCAGCTCGATCGTCTCGGTCGGCCGCCCGGTGAGGTCGAGGTAGCGCAGCGTCTCGGCGTCGACCGGGAAGATCGCGCAGGTCGAGCCGAACTCCGGCGACATGTTGCCGAGGGTGGCGCGGTCGGCGAGGCCGAGGGTGTGCATCCCGGGGCCGAAGAACTCGACGAACTTGGAGACGACGCCGCGCTCGCGCAGCATCTCGGTGACGGTGAGGACGAGGTCGGTCGCCGTCGCCCCCTCCGGCAGCTCGCCGGAGAGCTTGAAGCCGACGACCTGCGGCAGCAGCATCGAGATCGGCTGGCCCAGCATCGCCGCCTCGGCCTCGATCCCGCCGACGCCCCAGCCGAGGACGCCGAGCCCGTTGACCATCGTCGTATGGGAGTCGGTCCCGACGAGGGTGTCGGGGTAGGCCTGCAGGGTGCCGTCGTTGGTGCGGCTGTAGACGACCTGGGCCAGGTACTCGAGGTTGACCTGATGGCAGATGCCGGTCGCCGGCGGGACGACGCGGAAGTTGTCGAAGCTCTGCTGCCCCCATTTGAGGAACGAGTAGCGCTCGAGGTTGCGCTTGAAGTCGTGCTCGGCGTTGACCGCGAAGGCGCGCTCGTTGCCGAAGGCGTCGACCTGGACCGAGTGGTCGATCACCAGGTCGACGTCGACCAGCGGGTTGATCGCCGCCGGGTTGCCGCCGATCTCCTCCATCGCGTCCCGCATCGCCGCCAGATCCACCACGGCGGGGACGCCGGTGAAGTCCTGCATCAGCACCCGGGCGGGCTGGAAGGGAATCTCGACGCTCGGCTCGGCGGCCGCGTCCCAGGAAGCGATCGCTTCGACGTCGGCGGCGCTGACCGAGGTGCCGTCCTCGAGCCGCAGCACGTTCTCCAGCAGGACCTTCAGCGAGTAAGGGAGCCGAGCAACGTCGAACTTCTCCTGCAGCGCGTCGAGGCGGTAGATCTCGAAGTCTTTGCCGCCTACGGAGAGAGTGGACTTGGCGCCGAAGGAATCGCTGCTCACACGTTCATCCTAGGCAATTGGTGGGGGCGGGTCCGGCACCCCCTCGCCCCAACAAACGGCGCCCTAATTAGGCCGCCGTTTTGAGTATCCGCCGGTTCGAGGGGGTGCCGGACCCGCCGACTAGCGCTTGTCGGGTGAATGCCCGGAGGCAATGTCTTTGGCGGCCTTTTGGCCCGCCTTGCCGCTTTGGGCTTTGACGCTCAGTGACGGGCTCACGAGGGCCAGGTGGGCTCCCGCTCGTTGGGTGAGGGGAGCGACAGTTACCTCGACCTTGTTCCGCTCGATGGCCTTGACGGTCGCGGCGCCTA
>JBQCHW010000104.1:0-2602 GCA_051954315.1 Solirubrobacterales bacterium | reverse complement strand
GACCTGGACCCGGAGCTGAGCCCCCTCGCCCGCGGCCTGCTCAAGTACCGGCTGATGCTGCCGGCGGTGGCGACGGTGAAGGCGCACCAGGTGCGGACGATGGCCCGGCAGCGCCTGGCGGAGGTCTTCGAGGACGTCGATGTGATCGCCTGGCCGACGGTCCCGGCGGTGGCGCCGCCGCAGGAGGCGCCCCTGGTCGAGCTGCCCTCCGGAACCCTGACCGCCGACGCCGCCAACGTCCGCGGCGGCGCCCTCGCCAACCTCACCGGCATCCCCGCGATCAGCGTCCCGGTCGGCTCCTCGGAAGGGCTGCCGATCGGCCTGCAGCTGCAGGCGGCCTGGGGTCGGGACGAGCTGCTGCTCGACGCGGCCGAGGCGCTGGAGGGTGCGAACGAGCGCCGATGGGTCGAGGCGGTGCCGCCGCGGGCGGCGACCGAGCAGGCCGGGGCGTAGCGCGGCCGATGCCGGCGATCGTCGTCGAGGGTCTGGAGCGCAGCTTCGGCGACGTGCTCGCCGTGCAGGGGATCGACCTGCGGGTCGAGGAGGGCGAGATCTACGGCTTCCTCGGTCCCAACGGCGCCGGCAAGACGACGACGGTGCGGATGCTGACGACGCTGCTGCTGCCGACCGGCGGCCGCGCCACCGTCGCCGGCTTCGACGTCGCTGCCGAGGCGCGGCAGGTGCGGGCCTCGATCGGCGTGGCGCTGCAGGAAGCGGCGCTCGACCCGCTGATGACCGGTCGCGAGCTGATCCGGCTGCAGGCGACCCTGCAGGGGCTGCCGACCGGAGCCGGGCGCAAGCGCGCCGACGCGCTGCTCGACCGGGTCGGCCTCTCCTACGCCGCCGATCGCCGCGTCGGCGGCTACTCAGGCGGGATGAAGCGCCGGCTCGACCTCGCCGCGGCGCTCGTCCACGAACCGCGCGTCCTCTTCCTCGACGAGCCGACGACCGGGCTCGACCCGGTCAGCCGCAAGACGATCTGGGAGGAGGTGCAGGCGCTGAACGACGACGGCACCACCGTCTTCCTCACCACCCAGTACCTGGAGGAGGCCGACCAGCTCGCCGACAACGTCGGGATCATCGACCGCGGCCTGATCGTCGCCGAGGGGACGCCGGAGGAGCTGAAGGGCGAGGTCGGCAATCCCCATATCGAGCTGACGGTCGCCGCGGGCGCGGTGCCGGAGGCCGAGCGCGCGGTCGCCGGGCTCGGCCGGCTGCGGCCGCGCAAGGGCGAGGACCGGGTCCTGCTCGAGGTCGAGCAGGGCGCCGCCGAGGTGCCGCGGGTGGTGCGGGCGCTCGACGAGGCCGGGATCGCGGTCGAGTCCCTGGAGCTGGTGCGGCCGACCCTCGACGACGTCTTCGTTGCCAAGACCGGGCACCACCTCGAAGGTGAGGGCGAGCAGGAGGGCGACCCGGCCGGCGAGGAGCCGGCGCCGGCGTGAGCGAACTGGCGACGGGCGCGCGGGTGGTGCGGGCGCTCGGCGCGCGCTCGATCCGCCAGACCTTCCGGCGGCCGCAGCTGATCAGCCCGATCGTCGTCTTCCCCACCCTGCTGCTGGCGATCCAGACCGGCGGCGCCGGGGCCGGGATCGAACTGCCGGGCTTCCCGCCGGTCCAGAGCTTCCTCCAGTTCATGCTCGCCGGCTCGATGATGCAGTCGATGATGCTGGCCGGCAACAGCGGCGGCATCGCCTTCGCCGTCGACATCGAGATGGGCTTCACCGACCGCCTCTTCGCCTCTCCCATCCCCCGCTTCGCGATCGTTCTCGGCCGGCTGGCGGGGACCGCGGCACTGGGTCTCTTCGCCTCGCTCTGGTTCTTGGCGATCGGGTTGATCTTCGGCGCCCATATCGAGGGCGGCGTCCCGGGCGCGCTGCTGGCGATCGCGCTGATCACCGCCTCGGCGATCGCGGTCGGCGGAATCGGCGCGGCGATCGCGCTGCGGACCGGCAGCGCCAGCGTCGTCCAGGGGCTCTTCCCGCTGGTCCTCGTCGTCCTCTTCCTCTCCTCGGCCTTCTTCCCCCAGGAGCTGATGGTCGAGCCGGCGAAGACGATCGCCGCCTACAACCCGTTCAGCTTCATCGTCGAAGGGGTGCGGGAGCCGATCATCTCCGGGATCGACGCCACCCAGACGCTGGAGGCGGTAGCCGCGATCGCCGGCATCATCCTGCTCGGGCTGGTCTTGAGCGCACGCGCCCTGCGACACCGGCTGCGGACGGGCTGATGGAGGCGGCGACCGCCACCAAGACTCTCGCGCCGCCGGCCTGGCGGACCAACCTGGCCACGGTCGCGGCGCTGATTGCGCGGGCGAAGAACGAGCTGCTGCGGGTGCCGGGAGCGGCGATCCCCGGGGTGCTGGCACCGACGATCTTCTTCCTCGGGCTGAACGGCGTCTTCGGCTCGCTGATCCACCTGCCCGGGTTCGACAACAGCTCGTATGAGAGCTTCATCGTCCCGGTCAGCATGCTGCAGGGGGCGGGCTTCACCGGCGCCGCCGCCGGCGTCAACCTCGCCCGCGACTACGAGCAGGGCTGGGTCGACCGCCTGCTCGTCTCCCCCGCCCCGCGCTGGGTCCTGCTGACCGGCACCGTCCTCGCGGCCA
>JBQCHW010000103.1:0-6014 GCA_051954315.1 Solirubrobacterales bacterium | reverse complement strand
CGCCGGCGCGTTCCTGGTCGCCGCCGTGAGAAAGGGCGAGCCGCTGGCAGAACCCCTCGTACGCGGGGTGAACGGGGCTCTGCAGCGCCTGGAGAGGATCGCGAGCGGGTAATTTCCCTGAGGTGTCTCAGGAAGACTCGGCGAACGGCAATCGCTTCGCCGAATTGCCGATATTCACCCCGCGGCGGATCATCCAAACCGTCGTCCTGGTCCTGCTGCTGCTGGGTGGGATCTACTTCTTGTTCCCAAAGCTGGTCGGCCTGGGCGACGCGCTCAGCCGCCTCGACGAAGCCGAGCCGATCTGGATCGGGATTGCGATCGGGCTCAACATCGCCGCCTACGCGACCTACATCGCCCTCTTCAAAGCGGTCGTCGGGGGCAATGTGCTCCGCCTCACGTGGCTCGAGACCTACGAGATCAACATGGCGGGAGTGGCCGCGACGCTGCTCTTCTCGGCCGGGGGCGCCGGCGGTGTCGCCCTCACCTACTGGGCGCTGCGCAAAGCGGGGATGGGGCGCCGCGACGTCGGGCGGCGGATGGTCGCCTTCGTCTCCCTCCACTATGTCTTCTATCCGATCGCCCTGATCCTCTTCGGCGTCCTCCTGCGGACCGGGGTGATGAACGGCGACCACTCCGTCGAGCTGACGATCATCCCGGCGGCGGTGGCGGGTTTGCTGCTGATCATCGGCGCCCTGATCACCCTGATTCCCGTCGACACCGGGCGTCGACTGGCTCGCTTCGCGACTAACGAGCGCTCGCGTCAGTTCCTCCACAGCGCCGGCAAAGTGCCGGCCACGCTGGGGGAAGGGTTCCGCTTCGCCCTCGGCCTCTTCGCCCATCCCTCCCGCGGCGGCCTCGCGGTGATCGGCGCCGCCGGCTTCTGGTCGTTCAGCATCGGCGTCCTCTGGGCCTCCTTCCACGCCTTCGGGGTCCACGTGCCGCTCGCCGTCGTCGTCCAGGGCTACTTCCTCGGGATGGTCGCCAACCTCTTCCCGCTGGCGCCCGCCGGGGTCGGCGCCGTCGACGCCGGCATGATCGGCGCCTTCGTCCTCTTCGGATTCCCGTCGGACACGGTCTTCCCGGCGATCCTGATCTTCCGCCTCGTCTCCTTCTGGATGCCGATCCCGCCCGGCATCTTCGCCTTCTTCCAGCTCCGCAACACCGTCCACCGCTGGGAAGGGGAGGGCCTGCCGATCGACCGCGGCGACCGCTCCACCTCGGACTTGGAGCCGGCGGTCGGGTGATTGAGTTATGGCCGCAGGCGAGCTACTATAAAAAGTAAAGTAATAGACTTCAGGCGGCGAGAAATGGCTGAGAGCAAGAAAGTCGAGAACGTGATCATCATCGGCGGGGGGCCGGCGGGCTACACCGCCGCGCTCTACACCGCGCGGGCCAACCTCGAGCCGCTCGTCTTCGAGGGATTCCAGTGGGGCGGGCAGCTCCAGAACACGACCGACGTCGAGAATTACCCCGGCTACCCCGAGGGGATCATGGGGCCGGAGATGATGAGCCAGTTCCGCGCCCAGGCCGAGCGCTTCGGGACCCGCTTCGTCACCGACGACGTCGACCGGGTCGAGCTCTCCGACGGCGGCGTGCAGAAGGTCTTCCTCGGCGACGAGGAGCACCGTGCCAAGACCGTGATCCTGGCGATGGGGGCGGAGCCGAAACGGCTCGGCATCCCCGGCGAGATGGAGCTCGGTGGCCGCGGCGTCTCCACCTGCGGCGTCTGCGACGGGGCTTTCTTCAAGGACCAGAAGGTGATCGTGATCGGCGGCGGCGACTCGGCGATGGAGGACTCGATCTTCATCTCCAAGTTCGCCTCCCAGCTCGATGTGGTCACCCGCCGCGACCAGTTCCGGGCCTCGAAGATCATGCTCGACCGGACGCGCGAAAAGGACAACATCGAGTTCCGCAACCCGCTCGAGCCGCTCGAGTTCGTCGCCGGCGAGAGCGGCAAACTCGAGAAGGTCCGCTTCCGCAACGTCAACTCCGGCGAGGAGGAGGAGATCGCGGCCGAGGGTGCCTTCGTGGCGATCGGTCACGTGCCGAAATCGGAGATCGTCGCCGACCAGGTCGAGACCGACGAGGACGGCTACATCGTCACCGAGGCCGGCTCCACCCGCACGAACCTCGGCGGTGTCTTCGCGGTCGGCGACGTCGTCGACCACACCTACCGCCAGGCGGTCACCGCCGCCGGCACCGGCTGCATGGGCGCGCTCGACGCCGAGCGTTACCTCCGCGACGCCGCCCCGCCGGTCGAGGCCCACTGGATGCCGGGCGGCGAGCCCGCCGAGATCGCCACGGGCAGTGGCTGAGTGCACCCACCTCGACGCGGTTGAGTACCTCGCCCTCCCCGGCGAGGTAGCGGGATGCGAGGAGTGCCTGGCCCTGGACATGCAGTGGGTCCACCTCCGCATGTGCCAGACCTGCGGCCACATCGGCTGCTGCGACAACTCCCCCGGCAAACACGCCACCGCCCACCACCAAGACACCGGCCACCCGATAATCCGCTCCGCCGAGCCCGGCGAAGACTGGAGCTGGTGCTACGTGGACGAGCTGATGATGCGGCTTAGCCCCGGGGCTGGCGCGTAGGCGTCGCCTTTCTCGGCTTGTAGTTGCTTGAGCAGATCAGCGGCGCGGTTGGGGCCGATCAGCTGGGCGAGGGTGAGGGGCCCGACGGGCCAGTTGAAGCCGAGCTTCATTGCGGTGTCCATGTCCTCGGGGGAGGCGATTTGTTCTTCTAGGGCGAAGGCGGTCTCGTTGGCGATTTGGGCGAAGAGGCGGGTTAGGACCTGCTCGGCGGCAGGGTCGATCTTGGCTAGTTGGGCGGGGTCGAGGGTGGGGGCTTCGATGCCTAGGTCGGGATCGGGGGCGCGGTCCTCGCTGTAGTCGTAGTAGCCGTGGCCGCTCTTGCGGCCGAGCTTGCCTTCGGCGACGAGCTGCTCTTGGATCGGGCTCGGGCGCCAGCGCTCTACTTCGCCGCCTTGGGCGAAGAAGGAGCGGGCGATTTCTAGGTTGACGTCGAGGCCGATCAGGTCGAGGAGCTCGAAGGGGCCCATGCGGAAGCCGCCGCCGAGGCGGACGATGCGGTCGATCGTCGCCGCGTCGGCGACGCCGTCGCCGAGGATCCGCAGCGACTCGAGGCTGAACGGGCGGGCGAGGCGGTTAGCGACGAAGCCGGGGGAGTCCTTGGCGCCGATCGGGGTGCGGCCCATGCGTTCGCCTACTTCGGTTGCCGCCGCCAGGGCCTGCTCGGAGGAGTGCTCGGTTGCGACGATCTCGACCAGCTTCATCAACGGCGGCGGGTTGAAGAAGTGCATGCCGACTACGCGCTCGGGGCGAGGGACCCCGGCGGCGATTTCGGTGACGCGGAGCGAGGAGGTGTTGCTGGCCAGGGTTGCCTCCGGCCCGAGCGTCTCGGCGAGCTGGTTGAAGATCTCGCGCTTCAGCTCCAGCCGCTCCGGCGCCGCCTCGATCGCCAGCTCGCAGCCGGCCAGCTGCCCGACGTCCTCGGCGGGCTGGACCCGCGAAGCCGCCGCCGCGGCGTTGTTCTCGTTCCAGCGGCCGCGCGCCGCGCCTTTGTCGAGCGCGGCCTGCAGAGCCTCGACGCTCGACTCTGCCACCCCCGGCAGCGGGTCGTAGAGAACCGTCTCGTAGCCGCCGAGCGCGGCGATCTGGGCGATGCCGCGGCCCATCGTCCCGGCGCCGACGACGCCGACCCGGGAGACGCTCACCGGCCCTTGAACCGGGGCTCGCGTTTCTCGAGGAAGGCGGTCATTCCCTCGACCCGGTCCTCGCTTGCCATTGCTTCGTCAAAGAGCTCGCGCTCGGCCTTCAGACCCTCGCTGAGGCTGGTGTCCTCGGCGACCTGGACCGCCCGTTTGCCGAGCCGCACCGCCAGCGGCGGCCGCTCGGCGATCACCCGCGCCAGCTCGATCGCCTCGGTCAGCCAGGCGCCTTTGCCGACCACCTTGTTGACGAGGCCCCAGCGCTCGGCCTGCTTGGCGTCCCAGCGGCGGCCGGTGAGGACGTACTCCATCGCCCGCTGCTTGCCGATCGCCCGCGCCAGCCGCTGCGTTCCGCCGCCGCCGGGGATGATCCCCAGGGTGATCTCGGGCTGGCCGAACCGGGTCTTCTCGTCGCAGACGATCATGTCGCAGGCCAGCGCCAGCTCGCAGCCGCCGCCGAAGGCGTAGCCGGAGACGGCGGCGACGATCGGCGTCCCGATCGCGCTGATCCGGGTCCAGAACCGCATCCCCTCCGGGTCGGGTGGCGCATCCAGCGGCCGCTCGGCCATCGCCCGGATGTCGGCGCCGGCGGCGAAGAACTCGTCGGAGCCGGCGAGGACGATGCAGCGAACTTCGGGATCGGCATCGAGGCGCTCCAGGCTGTCGGCGATCTCGGCCCGCATCTCCGGCGAGAGCGCGTTGCGCGCCTCCGGCCGGTTCAGCCGCAGCAGGGCGACGTGGAACTCGTCGAGCGAGACCTCGACCTGCGCCACGCCGTCAGCCTCCGACGAGCGGCGTCATCGCGTTCTCGCCCGTGGCGGCGCGGCCGATGATCAGCTTCTGGATCTGCGAGGTGCCCTCGTAGAGGGTGGTGACGCGGGCGTCGCGCAGGTAGCGCTCGACCGGGTAGTCGTCGACGTAGCCGGAGCCGCCGTGGACCTGGATCGCCAGGTTCGCGCATTCGACCGCCGCCTCGGTCGCGTAGAGCTTGGCGATCGAGGTCTCGGTCGCGTTCGGCTTCTTTTCGTCCTTCAGCAGGCCGGCCCGCAGGACCAGCATCCGGCCCGCGTCCCGCTTGAGGATCATTTCCGTGATCATCTCCTGGACCAGCTGGAAGCGGGCCAGGGGGACGCCGAACTGCTTGCGGTCCTTGGCGTACTCGATCGAGCTCTGCACGCAGCCTTCGCAGATGCCGACGCAGCCGGCGGCGACGCTGTAGCGGCCGTTTTCGAGCGCGCTCATCGCCACCTTGAAGCCGTCGCCGACCTCGCCGAGCATCGCGTCATCGCCGACCTCGACCTCGTCGAGGGAGATTTCGGCGGTGTCGGAGGCGCGCAGCCCGAGCTTGCCGTGGATCTCCTGGGTCGTGAACCCCTCGCTGTCGGTCGGGACGATGAAGCAGGCGAGGCCGCGGTGCTTCTTCTCCGGGTCGGTCTGGGCGAAGATCAGGGCGAAGTCGGAGACGTTGCCGAGGCTGATCCACATCTTCTGGCCGCTGATCGACCAGCCGCTCTCGGTCTTGGTCGCGCGGGTGCGGAGGTTGGCGGCGTCGGAGCCGGTGTCGGGCTCGGTCAGCCCGAAGCAGCCGAGGCCCTCGCCCGAGCAGAGCCGCGGCAGCCACTTCTGCTTCTGCTCCTCCGTGCCCCACTTCTCGATCGGCCCGCCGACCAGCGAGGTGCAGACGGAGACGACGGTGCGGGCGGAGGAGTCGGCGCGGCCGATCTCCTCGGCGATCAGGCCGTAGCCGATGTAGTCGAGCCCCCGACCGCCGTACTCTTCGGCGATCGGGGCGCCGAGGAAGCCGACCTCGCCGAGCTTGCGCGCCAGGTCGCGGTCGAAGCGGCCGGCCCGGTCGTTGTCGCGCGCGGTCGGCAGGATCTCCCGCTCGGCGAACTCGCGCGCGGTCTCGCGGATCAGCTTCTGCTCGTCGCTCAGCTGGAAGTCCATGGCCCTCGTCCCCCGTTCGTCTCTGGTTCTAAAGCTCGCGTAGCTCTCTACCCAGCGTCTCCGCGAAGGCGTCCTGGGCCTCGCGGGTCCGCGGACCGGGCGCGGCGTCGAAGCTGCGGCCGTCGACCGCTGCGACCGCCTGGATCTCGCGGGTGGTCGAGGCGAGGAAGGCCTCGCTCGCCGCGTGCAGGTCGTCGACGTTCCAGCTGCCCTGTTCCACGTGCAGCGCCTCGATCATCCGGCCGCGGGTGATCGACTCGAGCACGCCATCGGTCAGCGCCGGGGTCCGCAGCTCGCCTTCGGGCGAGACCCAGAAGATCGAAGAGGTGGGCGGCTCCA
>JBQCHW010000102.1:0-8497 GCA_051954315.1 Solirubrobacterales bacterium | reverse complement strand
CCGTCCGCGGCGATCGTGTACACGCTCCATGAGTTCTTGCCGATCTGCCACCACAGCGGGCAGATGGTCCGCCGCACGGGGAGCCGCGAGCTGTGCGCCGCATCGTCGCCGCGCCGCTGCCACGAGTGCTTCCCCGAGGTCAGCCCGCAGGCCTTCTTCATGCGCAAGCGCTTCATCCAGTCGCAGATGTCGCTGGTCGACCGCTTCATCGCCCCCAGCGCCTTCCTCCGCGACCGCTTCGTCGACTGGGGGCTGCCGGCCGACAAGGTGATCACCGAGGAGTACGGCCGCCTGCCGGTGGAGGCGGCGCCGACCCGCGACCGCCGCAAACGCAACCGGCTCGTCTTCATCGGCCAGCTCAGCTACTTCAAGGGGATCAACGTCCTCCTGCAGGCGATGAAACGACTGCAGGACGATGAAGTCGACGTCCACCTGTCGGTCTACGGCGCCAACCTCGAGCTGCAGCCGGACGAGTTCCGGACCGAATTCGCCGAGCTGCTGGAGGCGACGAAAGAGACGGTCGACTTCGAAGGCGAGTTCAACCACGACGACCTGCCGACGATCATGGCCGACGCCGACTGGGTCGTCGTCCCCTCGGTCTGGTGGGAGAACTCGCCGCTGGTGATCCAGGAGGCCGGCCAGCACCGACGCCCGGTGATCGCCAGCGACATCGGCGGGATGGCGGAGAAAGTCCACGACGGGGTCTCCGGCCTCCGCTTCAAGGCGGCCGACCCGGCCAGCCTCGCCGAGACGATCGCCCGCGCGGTCGGCACCCGCAAGCTTTGGGACGAACTGCAGGCTCGGATCGAGCCGCCGTACGCGATGGACGAGCACGTGCGCTCCCTGACCGCCCAGTACCGCGAGCTGATGGCGGCGCGGCGCGAGGAGGAGCTGGTCACCCCGCCCGCCCCGGCGACCGAGATCGAGAGCACCACCTATGCCTGAGACCGAGCTCGAGCGCCGGCCGGAGACGACGGAGGCGACCGTCGAGCCGCTGGCGGCGCTGCTGGCCGCCGACGTCGTCGCCGTCCACCTCTCGCCCGAGGAGGGCGCCTCCGGCCTCGAGGTCTCGGTCCTCGGCGAGCCGGCCCCGGCCGAGGTGCGCTCGCGGTGCGTCGACCTGCGGACCTTCCTGCGCGAACGGCTCGCCCCGCTCGGCGCCGAGGAGCGGGCCGAGGCGATGGCGCTGCTCGACGAGGCGGCGGCGGCCGAGCCGGCCTCGGCAGACCCGATCGGCTTCAGCACCAGCCGGGCACTCGCCCGCGAAGCCCTGCGCGATCCGCTGCCGACCAGCGTGGTCGAACGCGACGAGCCCCAGGGCCTGCACTTCGACTCCGTCCTCGCCCTCGACGACGACGCCTTCTACGTTCGCGGCTGGGCCCGCGACGGCCAGGCGCCGGTCACCCGGCTGACCGTCGTCAGCCCTGAGGGCGCCCGGGTCGAGCTGCTGCCCGGCGCCTACCGCGAGCCGCGCCCCGACGTCGACGCCTTCTACGAAGAGCCGCCCCGTACAGGGGCCGACGGGACCGGCTTCCTCGCCTACTGCGAGACCGGGTCTCCCAGCCTGCTCAGCACCGGCTGGGTCCTGGAGATGGAAAACGCCCTCGGCGTCGGCCGCGAGTTCCCCGGCCCCCAGGTCAGCCGCGACCTGATGGCGGCGCGGGCGGCGATCCTCTCCGACCTGCACAAGGAGCGCGACTGGGAGTCGCCACTGCTCGAGCACGTGGTCCCGGCGGTAAGCAGGATCCAGACGCGGCTGGAGGAGCGGGCCGAGGTGAAGGAAGTCTGGGAGTTCGGCGAAGCGCCGGCCAGCCCCGAGACCTCGACCGTCGTTCCCCTCTACGGGCGGATCGACTTCCTCGAGCACCAGCTGGCCCAGTTCGTGCATGACCCCGAGCTGCGCGAGAACGAGCTGATCTACGTGCTCGACTCGCCGGAGCTGACGGCGGCGCTGGAGGTCAGCGCCGGGCAGCTCTTCGAGCTCTACGGCGTTCCCTTCCGGGTCGTCGTCCTCGCCCAGAACGGCGGCTACTCGGTCGCCAACAACCGCGGCGCCGCGCTCGCCCGCGGCCGCCGGCTGCTGCTGCTGAACTCCGACGTCCTCCCCGCCGCCCCCGGCTGGCTCGGGCGCATGTCCGCCTTCTACGAGGAGCAGGACGGGATCGGCGCGCTCGGCCCGAAGCTGCTGTTCGAGGACGACACCCTCCAGCACGCCGGGATCAAGTTCCGCCGTCCGCCCGGCGGCGGCGCCTGGGAGAACGAGCATTACTTCAAGGGCCTGCACCGCGACCTGCCGGCGGCCAACGTCGCCCGCCAGGTCCCGGCCGTCAGCGGCGCCTGCCTGATGATCGACCGCGAGCTCTTCGAGGAGCTGGGCGGCCTGCGCGGGATGTACGTGCAGGGCGATTACGAGGACACCGACCTCTGCCTGCGCCTGCGCGAGCAGGGCCGCGAGACCTGGTACCTCCCCGAGATCGAGCTCTACCACCTCGAGGGCCAGTCCTACGCGCTCGAGACCCGCACCGCGATGTCCCGCTACAACGTCTGGCTCCATACCCGGCTCTGGGACGAGGAGATCGCGGCGGCGATGGCGGCGACGGGGTGAAGCGACTCGTAATCGAATCGGTCGAGCTGTTTCCGCTGGCCGAGGACGAGCTGCGGGGCTTTCAGCTCGAGGGGCCGGCGGCCGGCGCCGCGGCGGAGTCCCAGACCCTCCACTTCGACGGCTGGATCCTCGGCCGAAACTCGCGGGTGAAGGCGGTCGAGGTGCTGCAGGACGGTCGCAGCGTGCTGCGGATGCCGGTGCAGACGGCGCGCCAGGACCTCGCCGCCGCCTTCCCCGAGTCCCCCGAGGCCGGGACCAGCGGCTTCTCCGCCGCGGTCGGGGCGCTGCGGCTGCGTACAAGCTTCGAGCTGCTGCTGCGGGGCGAGCTGGAGAGCGGGGTGACGATGCCGCTGGCGACGATCTCGGGCCGGCGCGAGCCGGTCGAGCTGCCCCCCGCCGAGGGGCCGCGGCCGCTGATCGTCACCACCCTCGGGCGGACCGGCTCGACCTGGTGCGTCTGGTCGCTGCAGTCCCATCCCGAGATCGTCGCCCACAGCCCGTTCGAAAACGACGCCCGGGTCGGCACCTACTGGATGTCGGTCCTGCAGACGCTCACCGACCCGACCTCCTACCTGCGCCAGGTCTACCCCGGCGAGGTGACCGAGAGCGACTGGTGGGTCGGCCACGAAGCCGACATCCCCGCCCGCCTCAACGACGCGAGCCTCAACGGCTGGCTCGCCGACAGCCGCGTCTACGAGCTCGCCCAGGCCTGCCGGGACCGCATCGATTCCTTCTACGGGTTCCTCGCCGAACAGCAGGGCAAGCAGGCCGCCTTCTTCGTCGAGAAGTTCCTCCCCCGCCAGATCTCCAGCGACCTCCTGCGCGAGCTCTACCCCGGCGCCGCCGAGGTGATCCTGGTCCGCGACCTGCGCGACGTCTTCTGCTCGGTCCTCGCCTTCAACCGCAAGCGCGGTTACGCGGCGTTCGGCCGCGAGCTGGCCGAGAGCGACGACGACTACATCGACAGCGTCCGCCGCTCCGGCGAAGCGCTGCGCAGCCACATGGAAGGCCGCGAGACCCACCTGATCCGCTACGAGGACCTGATCACCGAGCCGGTCCCGACCCTGGAGCCGCTGCTCGAATACCTCGGGCTCGACCCGGCCGGGGCGCCGGCGATGGCCGAGAAGGCGGCGGTCTCGACCGGCGGCATGGACCACCACATGACGGCCGGCAGCGCCGCCGCCTCGATCGGCCGCTGGCGCCGCGACCTCGAGCCCGAGCTGGCCGAGCGCTGCGACGCGATCCTCTCTCCGGTCGTCGCCGACTTCGGCTACGCGGTCGCGGAGGGGGAGTCGCCGGCGGCGGCATGAGCCGCGGCCGGGTGGCGGTCGCCGGCTCGATCGCGCAGCGGCCGGGGCGGGGCGGCCACGCCTGGGTCTTCCTTCAGTACCTGCTCGGGTTCCGCCGGCTCGGCTACGAAGTGCTCTTCGTCGACCGGCTGAGCGGCGAGATGCTGGCGCCGGGGGAGTCGGCCGCGGCGGGGGTGCGCTGGGTCGAGGAGACGATGGGCGCGCATGGGCTCGGCGAGAGCTGGGCGGTCCTCTTGGACGACGGCGAGAGTGCGGGGCGCTCGCGTGAGCAGGTGCGCGAGCACCTGCGCGACTCGGTCCTGCTGATCGACGTGATGGGGTTCCTCGCGGACGAGGAGCTGGCGGAGGCGGCGCCACGGCGGCTCTTCCTCGACATCGATCCGGGCTTCCCGCAGATGTGGCAGGAGCTGGGGCTGCACACCTCCTTCGGCCGCCACGACGCCTACGCGACGGTCGGCCTGCGGGTCGGCAAGGAGGGAAGCACGGTGCCGACCTGCGGGATCGAGTGGATCGCCACGCCGCAGCCGGTCGTGCTGGAGCAGTGGCCCGTCACCGAGCCGGGTAGCGCCTATACCAGCGTCGTCTCCTGGCGCGGTCCCTTCGGGCCGGTCGAATACGGCGGCGAGCGCTACGGGCTGCGGGCCCACCAGATGCGGGCGTTCGCCGAGCTGCCGCGGCGGGCCGGCGTCCCGATCGAGGTCGCGCTGGAGATCGAAGACGCCGACCAGGGCGACAAAGAGCTGCTGCGGAGCGGCGGCTGGAGCGTCGTCCCGCCGTTGCAGGTGGCCGCGGGCACTGAGGACTACCGCCGCTACGTGCAGAATTCCCGCGCAGAGGTGGGCGTGGCAAAGGACATGTACGTGCGGTCGCGAGGCGGCTGGTTCAGCGACAGGAGCATCTGTTACCTGGCCAGCGGCAAGCCGGTGCTTGCGCAGGCGACGGGATTCGAGCTCGAGCTGGAGACCGGCGCGGGCCTGCTCAGCTTCGCCGATCCCGAGGAGGCGGCCGCCGCGGTGGCCGAGGTCGAGGCCGACTACCGGCGCCACAGCGAGGCGGCGCGCGCCCTCGCCGAGGAGCGCTTCGACTCCGACCGTGTCCTCGGCCAGCTGCTGGAGGCGGCGGCGTGACCACCGGGCAGCGGCTGCGCCGGCTCAACTGGGGCTGCGGCACCGAGCCGACCCCGGGCTGGATCAACTCCGACATCAAGGAGGACCCGACCGTCGACATCGCCTGCGACATCCTCGAGGGCCTGCCGCTGGAGGAGGGCAGCATCGACTACGCGGTCAGCATCCACGCGCTGCCGGAGCTGCGCTACCCCGACCAGGTGCCGGCGCTGATGGAGCTGCGGCGGGTCCTGGTCCCCGGCGGCGTCCTCCGACTCGCCCTCCCCGACCTCGACCGGGCGATCGACGCCTACCGGGCCGGCGACCGCGACTACTTCCTCGTCCCCGACTCCGACGCGGAGGCGCTCGGCTCGAAGCTGATCGTGCAGCTGCTCTGGTACGGCTACTCGAAGACCCTCTTCACCTTCGACTTCATCGCCGAGCTGCTGCAGCGGGCCGGGTTCGACGAAGTCCGCCGCTGCGAGTTCGGGCAGACCCACAGCCCCTACCCGGAGATCGCCAGCCTCGACAACCGACCGCGGGAGAGCCTCTTTGTCGAGGCGCGCAAGTAGCCGGGTCGAGGTCCGCGAGGTCGAGATCGCGCCGCCGCGGCGCGATCTGCGCGGCTTCTTCCTCGGCGTGCCGCAGGCCGGCGACGAGCTGACCGACCCGGAGCTGACGCTGCGCGGCTGGGTGCTGGCCGAGCGGGAGCCAGCGCTGGGGGTCGAGGTCGTCCACGACGGCGCCGTGGTCGCCCGGGCGCCGGTGGAGCTGCCGCGACCGGAAATCGCCGCGGCCCAGGAGGGCCTCCCCCACGCCGCCACCTGCGGCTTCGAAGCGCGGGTACCGCTCGCGGCCGCCCGGGGCGAGGTGCGGCTGAGCGTGCGCGCCGTCCTCGATCCCGTCCACCGGGCCGAGCTGGCGACCGTTACGGCACGGGTCGAGCCGGAGGCTGGTGCCGAGCCGGTCAGCGTGGTGATCCCCTGCTTCCGCCAGGCCCACTTCCTGCCGGAGGCGATCGAGAGCGTGCTCGCCCAGGAGCACGGCGCGATCGAGGTGATCGTCGTCGACGACGGCTCCCCCGACAACGTCGGCGAGGTCGCCGCCCGTTACCCCGGCGTGAAGTGCCTGCGCCAGGCGAACGGCGGCCTCGCCGCCGCCCGCAACGCCGGCCTCGAGAAGGCGACGGGCGAGTTCGTCCTCTTCCTCGACGCCGACGACCGGTTGCTGCCGGAGGCGGTGAGCCGCGGGCTCGAGGAGCTGCGGGCCGACCCCGAGGCGATGATGGCCGCCGGCACTTGGCGGCTGATCGGCGAGGCGGGCGAAGCGCTCCCGGCCGACCCGCCGCGGCAGCCGCCCGTGGCCTTTGCGGCGCTGCTCGAGAGCTGCTTCATCTCGACCCCGGCGGCGGTCCTCTACCGGCGCGAGCTGTTCGGGCGGATCGGCGGCTTCGACCCCGAGGTCAGCGCCAGCGCCGACTATGACCTCTACCTGCGGACCGCCGCCTCCTTCCCCGTCCGCCTGCACCCGCACCCGGTCGCCGAGTACCGCCGCCACGGCGCCAACATGACCCGCGACCCGGAGCTGATCATGGCGGCGGAGACGACGGTGCTGGAGCGGCAGGCGCCGCTGGTCGCCGCGGATCCGGAGCTGCGCGAGGCGCTGGAGCGCGGGCTCGAGCGCTCGCGCGCCTACCACGGCGAGCGGCTGCGGCTGTTCTCCGGAGGCGAGGGATGAAGGCCGGCGCCTCGGAGCTGGCGATCCTCGGCGGGGCACCGGCCTTCGCCGAGCCGCTGCACGTCGGCCGGCCGAACGTCGGCGACCGCGCGGCGGTGCTGCGGGGGATCGGCGAGGCGATCGACGAGCGCTGGCTCAGCAACAACGGCGCCAAGCTGCTCGCCTTCGAGCGGCGCCTCTCGGAGGAGCTCGGCGGACTGCACTGCGTCGCCACCTGCAACGCCACCTTGGGACTGCAGATCGCGATGCGGGCGCTCGGCGTCGATGGCGAGGTGGTGCTGCCGGCCTTCACCTTCGTCGCCACCGCCCACGCGGTCGCCTGGGAGCGGCTGACCCCGGTCTTCGCCGACGTCGATCCGGAGACCCTCTGCATGGGGCCGGCCGTGGCGGCGGCGCGGATCGGCCCGGCAACCGGGGCGCTTCTCGGCGTCCACCTCTGGGGCCGGAGCGCCGACCCGGAGGGGCTGGAGCGACTCGCCCGCGAGCGCGAGCTGCCGCTGATCTTCGACGCCGCCCACGCCCTCGGCTGCACCCGCGACGGCCGCCCGCTCGCCGGCTTCGGCGACGCCGCCGTCCTCAGCTTCCACGCAACCAAGGTCGCCAACTCCTTCGAGGGCGGCGTCGTCGTCACCGCCGATGCCGAGCTGGCCGAGCGGGTGGGGACGATGCGGAACTTCGGCTTCGTCGACGAGGACGAGATCGTCGGCCTCGGCACCAACGCGAAGATGAGCGAGGCGGCGGCGGCGATGGGCCTTGCCTCGCTCGACTCGCTGGACGAGTTCCTCGCCGCCAACCGGCGCAACTACCGTGCCTACGAGGAGGCGCTCGCAGGCATCCCGGGGGTGCGGCTGCTGCCGCTCGACCCCGACCAGGTCAACTGCCACCACATCACGATCGCCGTCGACCCGGCCGCCGCCGGCCTCGGCCGCGACGCGCTCCGGCAGGTGCTGGTGGCCGAGAACGTGCTCGCGCGCCGCTACTTCTACCCCGGCTGCCACCGCGTCTCGCCCTACGACCAGCGCCCCGCGCCGCCCCTGCCGGTGACCGACGCGGCGCTGCAGACCTGCCTCTCGCTGCCGACCGGAACCGCCGTCAGCGCCGAGGACGTCGCCCGGATCGGCCAGATCGTCCGCCTCGCGGTCGCCTCGCCGGCCGAGGTGACCCGCCAGCTCGAGGGCTAGGGTGCGGGGCGTGGGCCAGCTCGTCGAGGTGCTCGCCGTGGACGTCGATGAGGCCGGCGAGGATTCGCCGCTGCTCGGCGCCAACGTGGATGCTCCCGTCGCCGGGCGGCGGATGGCGGCGAGCGGCCTCGAAATCAGCGGCTGGGCGCTAGCTGGGTCGGGGCCTCCCGACGCGGTGGAGGTTGCGCTCGGCGACGAGGTACTCGGGCGCGGAATCTGGCACCGGCGCGAGGACCTCGCCACCGCTTTCCCCGAGGTCGTGGGCGCGACCGAGGCGGGCTTCGAGATCGCCGCCGACGTCAGCCGCGCCCCCGAGGAGGCCGAGCTGGAGGTCGCGGTCGAGGTCGAAGGGACGCGGCTGCCGATCGGGCGGCTGCGGCTGCGCCGCTACTGGCGCGGCGAGCTCGATCCCGAACGCCCGCCGCTGGTCACGATCGCGGTCCTCGACGAGGAGAGCGACGAGCGGGCGCTGGAGCGGACCTTCTCCAGCGTCGCGCGGCAGTGGCACCCGGCCACGGAGGTGCTGGTCCTGCGCCCTGACAACGGCGAGCCGGCCTCCCG
>JBQCHW010000101.1:0-4039 GCA_051954315.1 Solirubrobacterales bacterium | reverse complement strand
CGGCTACCTGCGGGAAGGCGTGCCGGACACCCCGGGCGGCGGTGCGGTGCCGGAGACCACCGACGAAGCGGTGGTCGGCGGCGTCGCCTCGATGCTCGGTCGCCGCGTTCTCGCTGGCGAAGCGGAGCAGTTGGGTCAGCTATTTCCGGAGATTCTCGAGTTCGTGCTCTCCGCCTACCTCGGTGTAGACGAGGCGCGGCGAATAGTCTCCGCGGGATGAGCGAGGCGACGAGCGGCGTTCTGCCTTCGCAGGCGCTGAACCAGGCGATCGAGTCCGAGTGGGTGAGCTCGGGGGACTACCGGATCCGGCCGGAGGCGGTGCAGCCGGCGAGCATCGACCTGCGCCTCGGCGACTTCGCCTGGGCCCTGCGGTGCTCCTTCCTCCCCGACGTCGAGTCGACGGTCGAGGAAAAGATCGACGGCCTCGCCTTCCAGCGGGTCGACCTCCGCGACGGGGCGGTGCTGGAGCGCGACCGTCCCTACCTGGTGCCGCTGCTGGAGGAGCTGGACCTGCCCGAGGACATGCGGGGCAAGGCAAACCCGAAGAGCTCGACCGGCCGCCTCGACGTCTTTACCCGGGTGATCACCGATCGCCACCATCGCTTCGACGACATCCGCGCTGGCTACAAAGGCAAGCTCTACCTGGAGATCGTCCCGCGCTCGTTCGCGATCCAGGTCAAGACGGGACTGTCGCTGAATCAGCTGCGGCTCTCGCGCGGGGACGTCCGCCTCTCCGATGGCGACATCCGCGATCTCCAGGACGAGTTCCCGCTGCTCTACCTCGATTCGCACGCGCTGCGCCAGTCGGAGATGGCGGTCTCCGACGGTCTCTTTCTCAGCCTCGACCTCTCGGGGCCGACCGACCGGGTGGTCGGATACCGGGCGAAGAAGAACAGCCTCCCGGTCGACCTCTCGCGGATTCGCGCCTATCGCTGGACCGACTATTGGGACCCGGTCTATCCGGAGCCGGGCGGGCGAGTTGTGCTGGAGCCGGAGATCTTCTACTTGCTGCTCTCGGCCGAGGGGGTCTGCATCCCGCCCCAGATCGCCGCCGAGATGATGGCCTACGACCCGACCGCGGGCGAGCTGCGCACCCACTACGCCGGTTTCTTCGATCCCGGCTTCGGCTACGACCCCGAGGGCGGCCGGCACGGCAGCCGGGCGGCGCTCGAGGTGCGGGCCCGCGACGTCTCCTTCATGGTCGAGCACCGCCAGCCCGTCTGCAAGCTCGGGCTGGAGCGGATGGCGGCGCCGGCGGAACGCCTCTACGGCTCCGGGCTCGGCTCCAACTACCAGGGCCAGGTGACGATGCTGAGCAAGCACTTCGAGGAGCAGACCGCGGGCGCCGCGGTGGTCGCCGACAGCACCCCGGCCTAGCGGCCGGCCGGTTCTCTCTCGAGCTCCCGCAGCAGCGCCCGCGCCCGCTTGCGTCGCGCCACCAGCTCGTCTTCCAGCTTCGCGATCTCGTCGCGGCGGCGGCGCACCAGCTCTAGCTGGCGGGCGGTGTAGGTGAGCGACTGCTCGAGGATCTGGCGCCGGCGGACCGGGTCCTCGACGCCGCCGTGCCACTCGCGCCGCAGCTCCGCCCGTGCCCCCTCGGCCTCGACCAGCTCCTTCAGCTCCTCGAGCGAGATGCCGAGCAGGTCCTTCAGCCGCAGCAGCTCGGCCAGCCGCTCGACGTCGGCCTCGGCGTAGGTGCGATGGGTTCGGGCGGGGCGTTCGCGGGAGCCCGGCAGCAGGCCGATCTCCTCGTAGTAGCGGATCGTTCGCGGAGTGGTGCCGGCGAGCTTGGCAACCTCACCGATCCGCAGCTCGCCGCTCATGGCGCCGTCCTCACCTCTGCCGCGATCGCCTCCGCTGGGGCGTGCTTCGGCCGTAGCAGCGAGACCCCGGCCCCGATCACCGAGGTGGCGGCGAGGACCCAGAGGGCGGTGTGCATGTTGTGGATGAAGGGGTCGAGCTGTGCCTGGGAGAGACCCGAGGCGAGGCCGGAGAAGATCGCGAAGAGGACCTCTTTCGGGATCGAGTTGGTGACGATCGCGAGGACGAAGGCGATCGAGATCACGGCGCCGGTGTTCTGCAGCATCGTCCGCGCGCCGGCGGCGATCCCCCGCCGCTCGACCGGCACCGTGCCCATCATCGCCGCCGTGTTCGGCGAGTTGAACATCCCCGAGCCGATTCCGACCAGGCCCAGCCAGACGCCGCTCTCCCAATACGGCGAGCCGGCCTGCAGGGTGGTCATCAGGCCGAGGCCGAGGGCGGTGACGAGCATCCCGGCGGCGGCCAGGGCACGGGAGCCGTGGCGGTCGGCCCAGATGCCGGCGAGCGGCGAGGAGATCAGCATCCCGATCGCCATCGGCGCCAGCTTGATCCCGGCGGTGATCGGGTCGTCTCCCTGGGCCCCCTGGTAGTAGAAGACGAAGATGAACATCAGCGCGAAGCGGGAGAGGCCGTTGATGAAGGCGGCCCCCGTGGCGGCGGCGAAGAGGCGGTTGCGGAAGATCGAGAGGTCGAGCATCGGCGCCTTGCCGCGGTGCTCGATCCAGACGAAGAGGGGAAGGAGGACGGCGGCGGCGATCAGGCTCCCGATCACGAGTGAGTCGTTCCAGCCGGAGATGCCGCCGCGCGAGATCCCGTAGACGAGCCCGGTGAGGCCGACGACGAAGGTGAGGGTGCCGGCGACGTCGAAGCCGCGGACGGCGTCGCGGCGGGCCAGCTCGCGCAGGACGAAGGCCCCCCAGAGGCCGCCGGCCAGCGCCAGCGGCACGTTGAACCAGAAGACCCAGTGCCAGGAGATCGAGACGAGGGCGCCGCCGAGGACCGGTCCGATCACGAGCCCGATCGCGGCGACCATCGTGTTCGTCCCCATCGCCAGGCCGAGCTGCTCGCGCGGGAAGGCATCGGTGACGAGGGCGGGGCCGTTGGCGAAGATGAAGGCGCCGCCGATCCCCTGCACGATCCGCCAGAGGATCTGGTGGGTGCCGTCGGCGGAGAAGCCGGCGCCGAGCGAGGCGAGGCCGAAGATCGCGAAGGCGCCGACGAAGGCGCTCTTGCGGCCGAAGAGGTCGGAGAGCCGGCCGGCGGTGAGGACCAGCACCGTCGAGGAGATCATGTAGGCGAGGATCACCCAGACCAGTTCCAGCAGGCTGGTACCGAGCGCCCGCTCGAGGTCCGGCAGGGCGATGATCAGCGTCCCCGAGTTGGTCGCCACCAGCAGCATCCCGAGGCTGGTGCAGGAGAGCGCCCACCACTTGTAGTGCTCGTGGTCGGCGTCCACGCGCCTGCCGCCAATGAAGCTATTCCTTACGTTCACGTCAATTAGCTTAGCAAGCTGCCGAAACCGCAAACGGGGCCGATAATCGACCTCGTTTGCGGTTTCGTCGTGCGTGGGGCGGCAAGGAGGCACGCAGACACCGTCCACCGTGACGCCTTTCAATTAAACGGTCAAGTTTGATCAGATCCTGTAGTAACAACTATGCAGCCTGGCGCCCGCGCGCCCAAGGCCCAGCGACAGCTCTACCTAGGATGTCGTTCCCGATGTGGCGCACCCTTCGATCACCTCTCGTCATCAGCCTGACCCTCGGCCTCGCGCTCCTTGCCGGCTGCGGATCCGGCGGCGACTCGCATACCTCGGCCAGCGGCTTGCCGAAGGAAATCGTGATCGGCGCCGCGATCGCCAAGAGCGGCTATCTCGTCCCCTACGACGCCAACATCGCCGCGATCGAACAGCTGGTCAAGGAAACCAACGCCCACGGCGGAATCGACGGCTCCAAGATCCGCTTCGTCTCCGCCGACAACCACTCCGAACCGCAACAGCAGCTCGTCGCCGTTCAGAAGGTGATCGAAGACGGCGCCAATGTCCTCATCTTCAGCTGCGAAGTGCCGATCGCCGCCGCCGGCGCCCCGATCGCCGAAGAACACGACCTGCTCAACTTCACCCTCTGCGCCAGCGAACCCGGCTACGGTCCGCCCTACACCGGGAGGCTCTCCTTCAGCGCCAACCGCAGTCTGATCAGCGAGGCCTCGACCCGCGCCACCT
>JBQCHW010000100.1:0-9706 GCA_051954315.1 Solirubrobacterales bacterium | reverse complement strand
CGCATCTCGAACTCGGCGAAGGTGGCGCCGATGCAGCGGCGGACGCTGCCGCCGAAGGGGATCCAGGCGTAGGTGTCCGGACCGCCGTCGAGGAAGCGCTCGGGCTTGAAGGCGAATGGTTCCGGATAGATGTCGGCGCGGGTGTGGGTGAGCCAGATCGCCGGCGTCACGTCAGTCCCGGCCGGCAAGGTCATCCCGTCTACCGCGAGCTCCTCGGTCAGCCGCCGCCCGGCCAGCGGGATCACCGGCCGCAGCCGCAGCGACTCGGAGATCGTCGCCCGCAGGTAGTCCTCTTCGCCCGCCGCCAGCTCGTCGCGCAGCCGTCCCAGCGCCGCCGGGTGGCGCAGCAGCAGGTCGAAAGTCCAGGCCAGCGCCGTCGCCGTCGTCTCGTGCCCGGCCAGCAGCAGCGTCATCAGCTGATCGCGCAGCTCCTGGTCCTCCATCCGCGTCCCATCCTCGAACTCGGCGGTCATCAGCATCGAGAGGATGTCCTCGCGCTCCTCGAGGTCCGGCCGCTCGCGGTGCTCGGCGATCTCGGCGAAAAGCAAGTCGTCGACTTCGCGCAGCTGCCCCTCGAAGCGCTCGAACATGCCGCCGCCGCCCCAGCGCTGTTTGATCAGCCCCCACACCTGCTGGCCCGGCGAGGCGGTTTCGGTCAGCACCGTCGCCAGCATCTGCCGTAGGCGATCGAGCCGCGGCCCGCTGGAGACGCCGAAGACAACCCGCAGGATCACCTCCAGCGTCACCGCCTGCATCCGCGCGTGGATCGGAAACTCCTGGTGCAGCGGCCAGGAGTCGATCTCGGCCTCGACGATCTCGGTCATCGTCTCCTCGTAGGAGCGCATCCGCTCGCCGTGGAACGGCGGCAGCATCAGCTTGCGGCGGCTGAGGTGTTCGGCTCCTTGCTGGATCAAGAGCGATTTCGAGCCGAGGATCGGCTCGAGGACGATGTTGCGGCCCGGCGGCAGCGCCTGCTCGCGCTGGCGGTAGAGCGCCTTGATCGCCTCGGGGTCTGAGATCAGCACCATCGGCCGCTCGAAGCCGAGGAATCGGAAGCTGAAGGAGTCGCCGAACTGGCGGCGGCAGTCCTCCATGAAGGCGATCGGGCGGAAGGCCCAGCGCAGGGTCTGCACCAGCGGACTGCTGTCGGGTTCGGGCGGAAGCGCCACGGAAGCCACGAAGGCAGCATCGCAGAGGCCGCTAATTGCGGGGTGTGACATCGCTCGCAGACAACGGAGGATCGGCCGGGGGCCCAGGTGGGTAGCATCGCCGCCGATGACGAGCGTCGCCGACCTCAACCTCCTCTCCTCGGGGAAGGTGCGTGAGATCTACGAGTGGGAAGACGACCTGCTGATGGTCGCCTCCGACCGCATCTCCACCTACGACGTGGTGATGCCGACGCCGATCCCCGACAAGGGCAAGGTGCTGAACCGGATGTCGGTTTTCTGGTTCGGGCTGACCGGCGACATCGTCCCCAACCACTTCATCTCCGAGGACGTGCCCGAGGAGGTCGCCGAACGGGCGATGCGGGTGCGCAAGCTGGAGATGTACCCGGTCGAGTGCGTGGTCCGCGGCTACCTCTCCGGCTCCGGCTGGAAGGAATACCAGCAGGGCGGCGCCGTCTGCGGGATCGAGCTGCCCGCCAACCTGGTCGAGTCAGACCAGCTGCCGGAGCCGATCTTCACCCCCAGCACCAAGGCCGACGTCGGTCACGACGAGAACGTCGACTTCGACCGCGCCGCCGAGATCGTCGGCGACCGGGCGCTGCTGGAAGAGCTGCGGCGGATCTCGATCGAGGTCTACAAGCGCGGCGCCCAGCACGCGGCCCAGCGGGGGATCATCCTCGCCGACACGAAGTTCGAGTTCGGCCGCGGCGCCGACGCCGAGATCGTCCTCGGCGACGAGGTCCTCACCCCCGACTCCTCGCGCTTCTGGCCCGCCGCCAGCTACCAGCCGGGCGCCACGCCCCCCTCCTTCGACAAGCAGTTCGTCCGCGACTGGGCGAGCGCCCAGGGCTGGGACAAAAAGCCGCCGGCGCCGGAGTTGCCGACCGACGTGGTCGAGCAGACGCGGGCCAAATACGTCGAGGCCTACGAGCGCATCACCGGCGAGAGCTTCTGAGTCGGTCGCTAGATTGGGATCAGTGAAGGCGCGCGTGCTGATCCGCCCCAAGGAGGGCATCCTCGACCCTCAGGGCAAGGCGGTCGAGCGGGCGTTGCCGGCGCTCGGGTTCGAGGGGATCGAGCACGTCCACGTCGGGCGGATGGTCGAGCTCGAGGCCGAGGACCCGGAGCGGCTCGGCGAGCTCTGCGAGAAGCTCCTCGCCAACCCCCTGATCGAGGACTACGAGATCCAGACCCTGTGATCTGGGGCGTTCTCCAGTTCCCCGGATCCTGTGACGAGCGGGACGCCCTGCACGCCTGCGAACTCCACGGGGACGGGGGGCGGCTCGTCTGGCACGAAGACCGCGACCTCGACGGGGTCGACGGGATCGTCGTCCCCGGCGGCTTCTCCTACGGCGACTACCTGCGGGCGGGGGCAATCGCGCGCTTCAGCCCGGCGATGGAAGCGGTGGCCGAGGCGGCCGCGGGCGGGGCGCCGGTGCTGGGGATCTGCAACGGCTTCCAGGTCCTCTGCGAGGCGGGACTGTTGCCCGGCGCCCTGCTGCGGAACGTCGAGCTGCGCTTCCGCTGCCACCAGGTCGACCTGGTCGACGAGCGCGACGGCGCCCTGCTCTCGATCCCGGCCAAGCACGGCGAAGGCCGTTACTACGCGCCCGAGGCGATGCTCGACGACCTCGAGGAGAACGGGCAGATCGCCTACCGCTACGCCGAGGGGCACAACTCCAACGGCTCGGTCCGCGACATCGCCGGGGTGACGAACGAGCGCGGCAACGTCCTTGGGCTGATGCCCCACCCCGAGCATGCCGTCGACCCGCTGACCGGCTCGACCGACGGGCTGCGCGTCTTCGACCGCCTGGCGCAGGTCGCCGCGTGACCGTGGGCACCCCGAAATACCGCGAGCTCGGCCTCACCGACAGCGAGTTCGAGCTGATCGTCGAGAAGCTCGGGCGCGAGCCGAACGACGTCGAGCTGGCGATGTTCAGCCTGCTCTGGTCCGAGCACTGCGCCTACAAGCACTCGCGCAAGCTGCTGCGGCGGCTGCCGACCGAGGGCGAGCGGGTGGTGATGGGGCCGGGCGAGAACGCCGGCGCCGTCGATGTCGGAGGCGGTTACGCGGTCGCCTTCAAGGTCGAGAGCCACAACCACCCCAGCGCGGTGGAACCGTTCGAGGGGGCGGCGACCGGAGTCGGCGGCATCCTCCGCGACGTCTTCGCGATCGGGGCACGGCCGATCGCGATCCTCGACAGTCTCCGCTTCGGCGAGCTCGACTCGCCCCGCTCGCGCCACCTGCTCGATGGCGCGGTCCGCGGAATCGGCCACTACGGCAACTCGATCGGGGTGGCGACGGTCGGCGGCGAGATCTACTTCGAGGAGCCCTACGAGCACAACTGCCTGGTCAACGCGATGTGCATCGGCTTCGCCAAGACCGAGGACATGGTTCGTGCCGCGGCCGCCGGGCCCGGCAACGCGATCGTCCTGATGGGCGCCTCGACCGGGCGTGACGGGATCGGCGGCGCCTCGGTCCTCGCCTCGGCCGAGCTCGGCGAGGGCGACGAGGCGAAGCGGCCGACGGTGCAGATCGGCGACCCCTTCGAGGAGTCGAAGCTGGTCGAGTGCTGCCTGGAGCTGCTGGCGAAGGACCTGCTGGTCTCGCTGCAGGACCTCGGCGCCGCGGGGCTGACCTCCTCTGCGGGCGAGATGGCGAGCGCCGGCGGGGTCGGGATCGACATCGACGTCGCCGCGGTGCCGCTGCGCGAGGCCGACATGGAGCCCTTCGAGATCATGGTCTCCGAGAGCCAGGAGCGGATGCTGGCGGTGGTCGAGCCGGCGCGCGTCGATGAGGTGAGGGCGATCTGCGAGAAGTGGCAGACCGGCTCGGCGCAGATCGGCACCGTCACCGAGAGCGGGCAGATCCGGATTCTGCGCGGCGGCGAGGTCGTCGGCGAGATGCCGGTCGAGGCGCTGGTCGACGGCTGCCCGCTGTACGACCTCGAGCCGGCCGAGCCGGAGGGCTGGATCTACGGCAACCGCCAGACGCTGGCCGAAGGCGCGAGCCCGGAGGAGGAGCTGCTGGCGATCTTGAGCGCCGCCAGCGTGGCCTCCAAGCGCTGGGTCTTCGAGCAGTACGACTCGATCGTCGGCTCGCGCACCGTGCGGCGGCCCGAGCAGGCCGACGCCGCCGTCCTGCAGCTGCCCGAGGCGGAGAACACGATCGCGGTCTCGATCGACGGCAACGGCCGCCGGGTCGCCTGCGATCCCTACGAGGGGACGATCGAGGCGGTGCTCGAGTGCGCCCAGAACCTCGCCTGCGTCGGTGCCGAGCCGCTCGGCCTCACCAACTGCCTCAACTTCGGCAACCCCGAGAAGCCGGCCGGCGCCTGGCAGCTCGACCGCGCCGTCAGCGGCCTTGCCGACGCCTGCAACGCCCTCGGCGTGCCGGTGGTCGGCGGCAACGTCTCCCTCTACAACGAGGGGCCGGAAGGGCCGATCTACCCGACCCCCGTGGTGGCGATGGTCGGCGAGCTGCCCGACCCGAGCCAGGTCGCCGGCGGCGCCTTCGTCGACGAGGGCGACGCGATCGCCCTGATCGGCCCCTTCGAACCGAGCCTCGCCGGCTCGGAGCTGGCGAAGCAGCGGGGCGACCTGAAGATGGGCCTCCCCCGCCCCGAAGTCGCCGCCGTCGCCGCCGCCTGCGCGATCATTCGCGACGCGGTCCGCGCCGGCAAGCTGAAGAGCGTCCACGACGTCAGCGACGGCGGCCTCGCCGTGGCGATCGCCGAGTCCGCGATCGCCGGCGGCGTCGGCTGCGAGACCAACATCGAACACCTGCGCGAGCGCGGCGCCCAGCCCGAGGAAGCCCTGTTCGGCGAGGGCCCCGGCGGCTTCCTCGTCAGCGGCGACCGCGCCACCCTCGAAGAGCTCGGCGCCGTCCTCATCGGCACCGTCGGCGGCGACCGCGTCTCGATCGGCGCCGGCGACCGCAGCCTCTCGATCAGCCTTGCTGAGGCGCGCGAGGCGTGGTCCTCGCTCGCCGCCCGCGTTTAGACAAGCAGTCACCCGGGCAGCTTCTTCAATGCACCTTGGGAAGGGTGCGTCAACCGAGGAGCGGTGTGTTGAAATCCAGTTGGGCTGCACGGTCTTTGATCTGCGTCGCCGCGGCGGCGCTCGCCGCAACCGCCCTTGCCGCCTGCGGCGGCAGCTCCGACAGCTCCGGTCCGCGCGACCTCACCTTCTTCGTCGCGATCCAGCCCGGCGGGACGATCGAGGAAGTCTCGAAACGGTGCTCGGAAGAATCGAAGGGCAAGTACACGATCACGCCGGAATTCCTCCCCACCGACGCCAGCCAGCAGCGCGAACAGCTGGTGCGGCGGCTCGGCGCCGAGGACTCCTCGATCGACATCGTCGGCATGGACGTGATCTGGACCGGCGAGTTCGCCAACGCCGGCTGGGTCGAAGAGTGGACGGGGGCGGAGAAGAAAGCCGTCACCGAAAAGGTGTTCCCCAACGTGGTCGAGACGGCCTCTTACGAGGGCAAGCTCTACGCGGCGCCGTTCAACACCAACACCCAGCTGCTCTGGTACCGCAAAGACCTGGTCAAGACCCCGCCGAAAACGTGGGACCAGATGATCAAGGAGGCCGAAGCCCTGAAAGAAGCGGGATCGATCCAGGTGCAGGCGAACCGCTACGAGGGCTACATGGTCCTCGTCAACGCGCTGATCGACAGCGCCGGCACCGAAATCCTCTCCGGCCCCGAAGAAGTCGACCTCGAACAGGGCCCGACCGAACAGGCGCTGGCAGTGATCGGCAAGCTCGCCGACGGCGGTGCCGCGCCGCCGAGCCTCTCGACCTCCGACGAGGACAGCGCCCGGCTCGGCTTCGAGGCCGGCGAATCGGCCTTCATGACCAACTACACCTTCGCCTACGCGAGCGCCGAAGCCGAAGCGCCCGACATCTTCAAGAACATGGGCTACGCCCGCTTCCCGCGGGTCGACGCGAGCAAGCCGAGCCGGCCGCCGCTCGGCGGCTTCAACCTCGCGGTCAGCTCCTACTCGAAGAACAAGGATGTTGCCTTCGAAGCGGCCGCCTGCCTGGCGAACGATAAAAGCCAGAAGACGGCGGTCGAACTCGACGGCCTGCCGCCGTCGCGCTCCGATCTCTACACCGACAAAACGGTGACCGAAGCGTACCCCGGCTTCGCCCAGCTGGTGAAGGAATCGATCGAAGAATCGGGACCGCGGCCGACCACCCCCGCCTACCAGGACGTGACGCTGGCGGTGCAGCGGGCGCTCCACCCGCCGGACAAGATCGACCCGAACGACACCGAATCCGTCTACAACGAACTGAAGGGCCTGGTCGAAGACGCGGTGAAGAGGGAAGGGCTGCTCTGATGAGCGTCAACGCGCCCGCCAACCCCGCGCCGCCGAAGGCCGCCCCGAAGGCGTCCTCGCGCACCCGCTCGGAGCGCAAACTGGCCTGGATGCTGTGCGCGCCGGCGGTGCTGGCAATGCTGCTGGTCACCGCCTACCCGATCGCCTACGCGGTTGTCCTCTCGGTGCAGGACGTCGACCTCCGCTTCCCCGGCGAAGGCGGCTTCGTCGGCTTGAGCAACTACAGCACCGTCCTCACTTCGAGCCTCTGGTGGACCGACGTCTTCAACACCGTCTTCATCATGGTGATCTCGGTCGCGATCGAGCTGGTGCTGGGGATGGCGATCGCGATGGTGATGTACAGGGCGATCTTCGGGCGCGGCGTCGTCCGCACCTCGGTCCTCATCCCCTACGGGATCATCACCGTCGTCGCGGCCTTCGCCTGGCAGTTCGCCTTCAGCCCGGAAACCGGGTTCGTCAACAACCTGCCGCTGATCTCCGACGAAATGGACTGGTTCGGCGGCCGCTTCAGCTCCTTCGCGGTGATCAACCTCGCCGAGGTCTGGAAAACGACCCCGTTCATGGCGCTGCTGCTGCTGGCCGGGCTGGTGACGATCGACGACCAGCTCTACGAGGCGGCGCGGGTTGACGGCGCCACCGCCTGGCAGCGCTTCACCCGCATCACCCTGCCACTGATGAAGCCGGCGATCCTCGTCGCGCTGCTGTTCCGCACCCTCGACGCCTTCCGCGTCTTCGACACGATCTTCGTCATGACCCGCGGTGCGCTGGACACCGAATCGGTCTCGATCCTCGGCTACAACCAGCTGATCAGCCGCCTCAACCTCGGGCTCGGCTCGGCGGTCTCGGTGCTGATCTTCCTCTGCGTCTTCCTGATCGCGTTCGTCTTCGTCAAGGGCTTCGGGACCAAGCTCGAGGAAGGGCGCCCGAGCTGATGGAACGCAACGGCCGCGACTACGCCCTCTGGAGCATCGCCATCGTCCTGGTGGTGATCTTCGCGCTGATCCCGGTGCTCTGGCTGATCTCGATCTCGCTGAAGCCGCCGGAACAGCTGACCGACCAGAACTTCATCCCCAAGAGCGTCTCCTTCGACAACTACAAGAGCCTGTTCGAAGGCGGGATCGACGACAGCCCCTTCATCAAGCCGCTGATCAACTCGATCCTGATCGCCCTGATCACCACCGCGATCGCGATCGTCCTCGCCTCCTTCTGCGCCTACGCGATCGCCCGGCTCGAATTCCCCGGCAAGCGGCTGATCCTCGCCGGGGCGCTGGCGATCGCGATGTTCCCGCCGATCTCGACCGTCGGGCCGCTGTTCGACATGTGGCGGGCGCTCGGCCTCTACGACACCTATCCGGGGCTGATCATCCCCTACCTGACGTTCTCGCTGCCGCTGGCGATCTACGTCCTCGTCGCCTTCTTCAGAGAGATCCCCTGGGAGTTGGAGCAGGCGGCCCAGGTCGACGGGGCGACGCCGTTCCAGGCGTTCACGAAGGTGATCGTGCCGCTGGCGGCGCCGGGGGTCTTCACCGCCGCGATCCTCGTCTTCATCTTCTGCTGGAACGACTTCCTCTTCGCGATCTCGCTGACCAGCTCGGACGCCTCGCGGACCGTTCCCGCAGCGCTCGCCTTCTTCACCGGCGAATCGTCGTTCACCGCGCCGACCGGGAGCATCGCCGCCGCGGCGGTGGTGGTGACGGTGCCGATCATCGTCTTCGTCCTGTTCTTCCAGCGCCGAATCGTCGCCGGGCTGACCGCCGGCGCCGTCAAGGGATAAGGAGCCAACCGATGTCAGAGATAGTCCTCGACGGAGTCACCAAGACCTTTGCCGACGGCTTCGAAGCCGTCAAAGAGATGAACCTCGACATCCAGGACGGCGAGTTCATGATCCTCGTCGGGCCCTCAGGCTGCGGCAAGTCGACGGCGCTGCGGATGATCGCCGGGCTCGAGGACATCTCCAGCGGGGAGCTGAAGATCGGCGGCGAGACCGTCAACGACCGCTCGCCGAAGGACCGCGACATCGCGATGGTCTTCCAGAACTACGCCCTCTATCCGCACATGACCGTGCGCGAGAACATGGGTTTCGCGCTGAAGCTGGCGGGGGCGGACAAGGAGGAGATCAACCGCAAGGTCGAGGAGGCGGCGCGGACGCTCGACCTCGAGCAGCACCTCGATCGGCGGCCGGCGAACCTCTCCGGCGGGCAGCGTCAGCGCGTGGCGATGGGGCGGGCGATCGTCCGCGACCCGAAGGCGTTCCTGATGGACGAGCCGCTTTCCAACCTCGACGCGAAGCTGCGAGTGCAGATGCGGACGGAGGTGGCGCGGCTGCAGTCGAAGCTGGAGACGACGACCGTCTACGTCACCCACGACCAGACCGAGGCGATGACCCTCGGCGACCGGGTGGCGGTGATGCGGGCGGGCGTCCTGCAGCAGGTCGGCACCCCGGCCGAGCTCTACGACCACCCCCGCAACCTCTTCGTCGCCGGCTTCATCGGCTCGCCGGCGATGAACTTCATGCCGGGCGAGTTGAGCGGCGGCAAGCTGAAGCTGCCGATCGGCGAGGTCGACGCAGGCCAGCTCGGGATCGAGCGGGGCGACGGCACCGTGGTCGCCGGGCTGCGGCCGGAGAACTTCGAGGACGTGGCGGTGATCGGCGACCTCAAGGAGGAGCGCGGGGTCACCTTCGAGGCCGAGATCGACCTGGTCGAGTCGCTCGGCTCCGACCTCTACGCCTACTTCCACATCGAGTCGGCCGGCGTCCAGTCCGACCAGCTGGCCGACCTGGTCGAAGAGAGCCTGGAGGAAACCGGCGCCGGCGCCGAAACCTCCGAGGGCCGCGAGCAGATCGTCGCCCGCCTCGACCCGACCAGCAAAGTCCGCCGCCGCGAGCACCACGAGCTCTGGGCCGACACCTCGAAGCTCCACCTCTTCGACCCCGAGAGCGGCGACAACCTGCGCAAGGAGTAGTACCGTCGTCGCGTGGGCAAGGTCTACGAGCGGATCGACGAGCACCAGCGCGAGTGGGTAGCGAAGCAGCCGCTGTTCTTCGTCGCCTCGGCACCGCTCGACGGCGACGGGCATGTGAACGTTTCGCCGAAGGGGCCGATCGGGACGCTGCGGGTCCTCGACGACCACACCGTCGCCTACCTCGACATGGTCGGGAGCGGTGCCGAGACCGTGGCGCACATTCGCGAGAAC
>JBQCHW010000099.1:0-3347 GCA_051954315.1 Solirubrobacterales bacterium | reverse complement strand
CCGATGTCCTTGAGGAACAGCTGCAAGGAATCGGTGGTCATGTCCGGTTTCAGGTCGAGCGCCTGTTTCTGGCGCCGGCGGCCTTTTTTGCCGGTGTCGGCGGGGAGCGCTTCGGCGGCGGCTTTCTGCGCCGGATCCATGTCCTCCACGAGCTCGATTCCCGACTTCTCGAGGTGGCCGTAGAGGTCCTCGACGTCAGACTCGTCGAGATCGACCTCCGAGACTGCGGAGGCGACGTCGCCGAAGGTCAGCACGCCAAGCTGCTGCCCGCGATTGATGAGGTTTTTGACCTCGTCCAGTTCCTGAAGCTCTGCTACCAGCATCCGTTCTTACTCGTTTCCCTTGCGCTCGTTATTTAGACCTGCTCAACGAAAAGGCCGCCGCGACCCGAAAGTCGCGCTGCGCCCTCGCGCCGCGCCGACAAAAAGCGGACCCTAGTGTCGGTCCGCGAAAGTAGCGTCTACATCGTCATTGTGCCCAAGTGGGCGGGCGTCTGAAACATCTCAAACACCTGTTCGCATAGTAGTCGCTTCACTTTCTGAAGTCAAGTCGAATGCCCCGCATCTTGCGCTAAATGCCGAGCCCCCTCCGCCACCCCACGCCCTGGCTGCGAGCCTTCTGGAACCGCGCCTACCGCGAGAACGTCACCGGGCTCTCGGCGATGGTCGCCTACAACCTGATGCTGGCGGTCTTCCCCTTTGCCCTGCTCGTGCTCTTCGTCTTCGGCCAGGTGCTGAAGATCGGCGGCGTCGAGGACAGCGTCCTGGCCGATCTCCAGCGCCTCTTCCCGAACACCGAGCAGCAGACGCTGACCGACGTCCTGCGCCGGATCGAGGACAACTCGACGACGATCGGGATCGCCGCCTTCGTCGGCTCGCTCTGGATCGGCGCCTCGTTCTGGGGCGCGATGGACACCGCCTTCTGCCGCATCTACCACGTCGAGTGCCGCGGCTGGGTCGAACAGAAGCGCTTCTCCTTCGCGATGCTCGCCGTCGTCCTCCTCTTCATCGCCGCCAGCATCTTCGCCCCGGCGGTCGAGAGCGGCGTCCTTTCCAGCACCGACCGCCTCCCCTTCGGCCTCTCCGACATCAAGGCGATCGACACGGCGCTGGTCCTCGGCGCGGCGCTCCTGGTCACCTTCGGCATCTGCTCGGTGATCTTCTGGGCCGTCCCCAAAGGCCACATGCCGTGGCGCGCGGTCTGGCCGGGTGCCCTCTTCGTCACCGTCGGTGCCGGCCTCGCCAACTGGCTCTTTCCGATCTATCTCACCAACGTGTCCAGTCTCTCGCGCTTCGGCTCGACCCTGGGCTTCGTCCTCATCGCCCTGCTCTGGTTCTACGTCCTCAGCCTCGCCCTGATGGTCGGGGCGGTGATCAACTCCCTGCGCTTCGAGCTCCACGACACGGGTGAGCTGCCCTACTCGCCGCGTCCCTGCGGCTGCGACGAGGATGCTGGGGAAACCACCAGTCAACGGATTTCCTCCAACACTTAATAAAAACTGTCGTATCCTCTTGTGCGGGGAATCACTACCGGCTGGACCCGGAGTCCAATCGCCGGGTAGGGTGGGACAATCTGCAGTGATGCAAAAACATCAGAGTTCTGAAGTGACCGCCAGCGCTCTGCGACCGGCTAGCGCTCTCGACCTCGACGGGAGCGATCAGCGCCGACGGATCATCGACGCGATGATCGACAGCTGCGCCGAGAAGACCTACGCGGCGACGACCATCACCGACATCGTCGCCGGGGCGCGAATCTCCCGCACGACCTTCTACAAGCAGTTCGACGACAAGCGCGCCTGTTTCGACGCCGCGATCGCCCGCTGCATCGACCAGCTGCAGGAGGTGGCCGCCGCCGCCCATGACGTCGAAGACCCACCCGCCGACGCGGTGCGCAAGGGGACGACCGCGGTGATCGAGGTTTTGGCCGAGCGACCCGGCCTGGCGCAGTTGCTGACCGGCGATGCGCTTGCCGTCCATCCGCAGGTGGTCGAGTGCTACCGCAAGGCGACGATCCCGGCCCTGCAGGGGCTTTGGTCACGCGGCAACGGCGGCGTCGAGACCCACAGCGACCCCCGCCTCGCCTTCGGCAAGGCCCAGGTCCTGATCCTGAACCACATCGCCCTCGGCAAGGCGGACCGCTTGCCGGAGCTCCTCCCCGAGCTCGTCTACCTCGCCGTCAGCCCCTTCGGCGGACATGAGGCCGCCCTGCACCAAGCCCAGCTCGCAACCGAAAGCGCGACGACCGGTGCCACTCCCGGTGAGTGACAGCTCCGAGGACCTGCGTCGCTGGCGACTGCCGCGCGGGCGCCACGGGCTGCCCCGCGAGCTGGTCGAGCGCTCGCAGCGGGAGCGGTTGCTGGCCGCCGTCGTCAAGGTGACCGCCGAGCGCGGCTACGAGGCGACCACCGTCGGCGACATCCTCGGCGAGGCCGGCGTCGGCCGCGAGAGCTTCTACGAACTCTTCGACGACAAACTCGACTGCATGCTGAGTGCCCACAAGCTCCTCGTCGACGACCTCGAGGGGCGGGTGCGCGAGGTCTACTTCGGCGAGGCGCCCTGGACCGAGCGGATGCGGCTGGCGCTCGCGGCGACTCTCGACTGGTTCGCGGCCGACCCCGACGCGGCCCGCTTCACCCTGGTCGACCTCAGCACCGTCGGGCCGGCATTCCGACCGACCTTCCAGGCCGAGTTCGCCCGCGCGATCTCACTGCTCGAAGAGGGGATGGACGACGAGGATCCCAAGCCCGAGCTCGCCCAGGCCAACGCCCTGGCGGTGGGAACGATCCTGGCGCGGATCTACGAGGAGGTCCTGCTTGGCCGCGCGGCCGAGCTGCCGCAGCGGCTTCCCGACCTCACCTACGAGCTGCTGGTGCCCTTCGTCGGCGAAGAGCGCGCCCGCGAGGCGGCGGGCTCCTAGCCTCGGTCCAGGCCGGCGGCGGCTTTACGCAGCGCCTCCAGCATCGGCGTCCGCGGCGGGCCGCCGAGCAGCTCCATGCCGCTTCGATCGGTGACGACGGTCTCCGTCGAGAGCCCCTCGATCAGCGGCTTGGCGACCCCGGCGTCAACGGGGGTGACGAGGCCGATCCAGAGAGAGGAGAGGCGCGGGGTGAGGACGGGTACGACGATCCGCCGCGGCGGCCGGCGGCCGAGGGCGCGGGCGAGCTCGTCGATCATCCCGGCGTAGGTGGTCACGTCGGGGCCGCCGATCTGGATCTCGCGATCGACCGGCAGGCTGAGGTCCGAAGCGGCGGCGAGGCAGCCGATCGCGTCGTCGATGGCGATCGGCTGGGTGCGGGTGGTGACCCAGCGCGGGGTGATCATCACCGGCAAGCGGCGGACGAGGTAGAA
>JBQCHW010000098.1:0-3477 GCA_051954315.1 Solirubrobacterales bacterium | reverse complement strand
CCGCTCGCCGATCGAGAGGACGACGCAGAAGCCGGCGGTCAAGACCGCGATCAGCGAGATCGAGATCGCCAGGTCGTCGAGCCGCAGCGCCCCGGTGAGCAGCGAGCGCGGGTCGTTCCAGTGCCAGATCAGGAGGCCGGCGGTGGCGCCGAGGGTGAGGATCGTCAGCGCCGGCGCCCAGCGGCGGACCGGCTTGAAGACGGCGCTGAGGAGGACCACGCAGAGGCCGACCGTGAGCGCGATCAGCGGCGAGATGCCGGCGTAGTCGATGTGCGGCTCGTTGAAGTTCATGGCTTCTTGTTGGCGGAGAAGACGTCTTCGAATTGCAGAACGTGTACACCGGCCAGCTTCGCTTCCGGCGCCGGGCCGCCGGTCACTTTGGCGACGGTCTGCTGGACGCTCGGGTTGGTCCGCTTCAGGATCAGCTGCGGGTAGAAGGCGAGGGCGAGGATGCAGAGCACCAGCGGCGCCAGCACGAGCCCGTCGCGGAGGCCGATCTCGCGCGAGAGCAGGCCTCCCGGCTGGCGGTTGTGCATCGTCCCCTGGTAGAGGCGCAAGGCGTAGTAGGCCGACATCGCGACGCCGGTGATGGCGATGAAGGCGAAGACGATCTTCGCCTGGAAGAGGCCGTTGAGGATGTAGAACTCGCCGACGAAGTTGGAGGAGCCCGGCATCGCCAGGGTCGCCAGGGCGACGATCAGGAAGAGCGCCGCCAGGACCGGCGCCCGCAGCGCCATCCCGCCCATCTCGCGGATGTCTTCGGTCCCGGTCCGCTCGAGCAAGATCGCGACGATGACGAAGATCGGGGCGACGACGAGGCCGTGGTTGACCATCTGCAGGACCGCCCCGTCCGCCCCGTCGGCGCGCAGGGCGAAGATCCCGGCGGTGATGAAGCCGAGCTGGGCGACCGAGGAGTAGCCGGCGATCAGCCGCACGTTGGTCTGGGTGTAGGCCATCACCGTGCCGTAGAGGATCGTGGCGAGGGCGATGACGAGGACGATCTCCTGGAATTCCACCGTCGCTTCCGGGAACAGCGGCAGCACGATCCGCAGGAACCCGTAGGCGCCGACCTTCGCCAGCACCCCGGAGAAGACCGCCAGCGCCGGCAGCGGCGCCGCGCGGTAGGCGTCGGGCATCCAGCCGTGGAGGAGGAAGGCCGGCATCTTGACCAGGAAGGCGGCGGCGAAGAACCAGAAGATCCAGCGCTGGCTGCCGAGCCCGATCCCCTGTTCCTGCAGCGCCTGAATGGAGAAGGTGATGTGGCCGCCGTCGGCGGAGATGATCGCGGTGGCTATCGCCGCCACCAGCATCAGCAGCGAGCCGATCAGGGTGTAGATGATCATCTTCAGCGTCGCCGCGGAGGCGGTCAGCCCGCCCTCTGCCGTGCGGTCGTGGCCCCAGGCGCCGAAGAGGAAGTAGAACGGCACCAGCATGAAGTCGAAGAAGAGGACGAAGAGCAGCAGGTCCTGGGCGAGAAAGGAGCCGAGCGTCGCCGTCTCGGCGACCAGCATCAGGAAGAAGAAGGTCTTCGGCCGCTCGTAGTCGCGGAAGGCAGCGAAGGCGACGCCGCCGGTCCAGAGCACGGCGGTGAGCAGGACGAGGAAGAGGTTGAGCCCGTCGAGGCCGAGGCTGTAGTCGACGCCGAGCCCGGAGATCCAGGGCGTGCTCTCGACGTACTGCAGGCCGGAGTCGCCGCTGTCGAAGCCGATCGTCATCCCGACCGCGACGCCGAGGGTGACGAGCGCCCCCAGCACCGCCCACGGCCCAGCCGCCCGCCGCGGCAGGAAGAGGCCGACGAGGCCGAAAGCGAGGGGAGCCCAGAGGAGGACGTTGATCATGAGCTGCTCAGCAGGAAGTAGAGGGCGAGCCCGGCGAAGCCGGCGATCAGGAGCAGCGCGTAGCTGCGGACGAAGCCGTTTTGGACCCGGCTGACGATGCCGCCGGCGCCGCGCACCGTCTCCTCGGTGCCGGTGACCAGGCCATCGACGACGAAGCGCTCGAAGACGCGATTGGCGAAGCGTCCGACCGCCAGCGCCGGGCGGACGACGAGGAGGTCGATCGCCTCGTCGAAGTACCACTTGCGGAAGAGGAAGTCATGCAGCCCCTGGAAGCGCTGTTCGAGCGCCCGCGGCCGCTCCGGGTTGGCGACGTAGAGCCAGTGGGCGGCCCAGATCCCGAGCAGGGAGATGACGCCGCCGATCGCCAGCCCGATCCAGTCCCACTCGATCGAGGGGTGGACGTGGGCGAGGACGGGACCCTCGAAGGCGGGGTCGAGGAAGTCGGCGATCACGTTGTCGACGCCGGGGACCTGGACGAGGCCGCCGACCAGGGCGAGGAAGGCGAGCACGCCCATCGCGACCCGCATCGGCGCCGACTGCTCAGCGATGTGGTGCTCGGCGCCGGGGAAGCCGACGTCGGTGTCCTCCGGCTCTCCCGTCGCCGGATTCTTCGGCGCCTCGTGGGCGACATGCCCGGTCTCGATCAGCTCCCGCGCCTCGGCGCAGGGCGCGCCCTGCAGGACCCGGAAGATCAGCCGGAAGGTGTAGATCGCGGTCAGGAAGGCGCCGAAGTAACCAAGAACAACAAAGATGAGATACATGCCTCCCCGAGCTCCCGCGTAGGCGAGGATCTCGTCCTTGGAGAAGAAGCCCGAGGTGAGCGGGAAGGCGGCGAGGGCGAGGCCGCCGCAGAGCATCGTCACCGAAGTGAAGCGCATCGCCTTGGCGAAGCCGCCCATGCGGTCGATGTTCTGCTCGTTCGCCATCGCGGCGATGATCGAGCCGGCCGCCATGAACAGCAGCGCCTTGAAGAAGGCGTGGGTCATCAGGTGGAACATCCCCGCCCCGTAGGCGCCGATCGAGACGCCGACGACCATGTAGCCGATCTGGCTCATCGTCGAGTAGGCGATCGCCCGCTTCAGGTCGGTCATCACCAGGGCGATCGTCGCCGCCACAAGGAGCGTCGCCAATCCGACGAAGGCGCTGATGTCGGCGGCGGTCGGGGCGAGGGCGAAGAGGACGTGGGTGCGGGCGATCAGGTAGACCCCGGCGGTGACCATCGTCGCCGCGTGGATCAGCGAGGAGACCGGGGTCGGGCCCTCCATCGCGTCGGGCAGCCAGGTGTGGAGCGGCAGCTGCGCGGACTTGGCGAAGGCGCCGACGAGGAGCAGCAGGCAGATCGCGGTGACGCTCCACTCGTTGACGCTGAAGACCTCGGGCGCTTTCTCGAAGACGGTCCCGTAGTCGAAGCTGCCAAGTTCGCGGAAGATCAGGAAGGCCGCCAGGACCAGGCCGATGTCGCCGACGACGTTGATAACGAACGCCTTCATCCCCGCCCGCGTCGCCGTCTCGCGCCGGTACCAGAAGCTGATCAGCGCGTAGGAGGCGAAGCCGACGAAGGCCCAGCCGACGATCAGGAGGACGAAGTTGCCGGCGAGGACCAGCAGCAGCATCGAGAAGACGAAGAAGTTGAGGTAGC
>JBQCHW010000097.1:0-4748 GCA_051954315.1 Solirubrobacterales bacterium | reverse complement strand
GCCCGGTCGGCGGCCCCGGGATGCGGGAGATGCTGCAGGTGACCGCGGCGATCGTCGGCGAGGGGCTGGGGGAGAGCGTGGCGATGGTCACCGACGGCCGTTTCTCCGGCGCCACCCGCGGCCTGATGATCGGCCACGTCGCCCCCGAGGCCGCCAAGGGCGGGCCGATCGCGGCGATCCGCGAGGGCGACGAGATCACCGTCGACATCGACAACCGGCGCCTCGACGTCGCCCTCTCCGACGAGGAGATCGAGAAGCGAATCGCCGAATACGAGCAGCCCGAGCCGCTCTACAACCGCGGCATCATGGCCAAGTACGCGGCCACGGTGTCTTCGGCCTCCGAAGGAGCCATCACTTCGTAGCGCTTGGTGATTTTTCCACCCTCGGCGGTGGAAAATTCACCAGTCGTCAACCGACAGCCGTATCGGATGCCGCGCGCAGCGGCTGCGAGGACTCGATGAATTCGTCGAGCAGGGGGTTGAAGCGCAGCGGACGCTCGAGCATCGGCAGGTGGCCGGTGCGCTCGAAGAGCTCGAGGCGCGAGTGGGGGATCAGGCGGTGGTAGCCGAGGGCGCCCTCGACGGGGACGATGTTGTCGTTGAGACCCCAGACGACCATCGTCGGGATCTCGATTTCGGGTAGCCGCTCGCGGGTGTCGTAGCCCCAGATCTTCGTGAGGGCCTCGTTGAAGGCGGGCGCCTGCAGGCCCGGGCGCACCTGCTCGGCGAGCAGCTCCGGCCGCAGCTTGTTGGGGTTGCGGAACAGCCGGCCGAAGGCGAGCATGCGCCCGCGCGGCGTCGTCCAGTAGACGCGCCGGTCGCCGCTGAGGAAGGGGATCGCGGCCCTGACGATGCGGGCGGTGGCGTCGAACGTCCGGCCCTCCCACTCGGCGAAGCTGATCCCGGCGGCGGAGATGAGGACGAGGCGGTCGAAGCGCTCGGGCTCCTCGATCACCGCCTCGGTGCCGATGAAGCCGCCCATCGAGTTGCCGACCAGCGCCGCCGCCTGGTCGATCCCCAGCCGCTCGCAGAAATCGTGGATCAGCCGGCCGTAGTTGGCCATCGAAATCTCCCAGGAGGGCATCGGGCTGTCGCCGAAGCCGGGGAGGTCGAGCGCGATCGCCCGGTGCGTGCGGCCGAAGTAGGGGAGGTTTTCGAGCCAGTTGCGCCAGCAGCCGGCGATCCCGTGGATGAAGATGATCGGCTCGCCCTCGCCGATCTCGGCGTAGTTGACCCCCTCGGCACCGGGCAGGTCGACCTGGTGCAGGTGCTGCCGCCAGTCGATCTTCAGCCACTCCGGGTCCGGGTTCCCGTAGTCGGTGCCAGGGAAGGCGGGCAGGGGTTGGCGCTCGGGCTCAGGCATAGCCCATCCTTTCCAGCACCGGGATCTCGCGGATCTGCGGCGGTTGCAGGTGGTCCCAGAGGATGCCGCGCGGGCGGGGATGCTGGCGGTCGATCTCGATCACCGCGCGCGGGGTCGCGATCAGGTCGCAGGGGAGGTCGTGGTCGGTGACCATCAGGTGCTGGCGGAGGATCTGGATCGGGTGGACGGTGGTGGCGACCGTCGTGTGTTCGTCGATCTTGCCGGCGGCGCTGAGGATCCCGTACTCGAGGTCGTGGTAGCCGCCGCCCTTGCCGACCCGGGCGCCGCTGAGGTTGACCGCGACCGAGCCGCTGAGGACGAAGTCGATCTCCGGCAGGTCGTCGAGGGCGACGACGCGGCCGTGCTTCAGCGCCCCCTTGATCGTCGCCGCCTCTTTCATCGCCGCCTTCGAGAGCTGCTTCGGGTCGAGCACCCGGAAGGGGTGGGGGTCGCGCAGCCGCGGCACCGCCATGATCATCGTCTTGCCCTCTTCCAGGGCGATCCGCCGCGCGTGGGTCTGCGGCGAGTCGGGGTTTGCCTTGATCACCCGCGCCCGCTTCCAGAGCCGGTGCCCGGCCAGCTTCTCGGCTGCCAGTTTGGCGCCGGCGAAGTTCGGGATGCGGCCCTCCGCACCCGGGAACCGGGAGACCCCCTCTCTTTCCATCGCCGCCCAGACCTCGGCGCGGACCTCGTCCTTGGTTCGCATCTGCGCGAAAGATATCCACCAGAGCTGCCGATAAGACCGGGGTAGTGCTTAGACTTTTTGTTTCCTGGTCTGCAACCGCGTTGGGAACTCGTCCGGTAGATGCGTAAGAGAACCTCGATAGTCGTGATCATCGCTGCCGCTCTGCTGGTGGTCGTGGTCGGCGCTGCCTACGCCTACGACAGCTCCCAGAAGGACAAGATCGCCGACGGCGTCACTGTCGGCGGGGTCGACGTCGGCGGCATGAACGAAGAGGAAGCCGCCGCCGCGGTCCGCCGCAAGCTGCTGGCGCCGCTGAAGACCTCGCTGGTCGTCAGCTACGACGGCGAGACCTGGAAGCTCCCCGGCAAGAAGCTGAAGATCCGCGCCGACGTCGACTCGGCGGTCGAAGAAGCGGTCGAAGACAGCCAGGAGGGAGGCTTTCCGGGCCGCCTCGTCCGTTACGTCTCCGGCGGCGAAGTCGACGAACAGATCACCCCGCAGGTTGCCTACTCGCAGCCGGCGATCAACCGCTTCGTCCGCCACGTCGCCGAGGAAGTCAACCGCGAACCGCAGAACGCCGACGTCGAAGCGACGCCGGACTCGCTCGAAGTCGTGGCCGGCAAGGACGGGCGCAAGCTGCGCGACAACCTGCTGGAGAAGAAGCTGAAGGCCGCGGTCCTGAACGCCAACGCCCCGCACAAGATCGTCGCCGCGGTCCACGCGACCAAGCCCGAAGTGACCAAGGGCGAGGTCGCCGCCGAGTACCCGTCTTACCTCACCCTCGATCGGGCCACCTTCACCCTGCGGCTCTGGCAGCACCTGAAGCTGTCGAAGGAATACACGGTCGCCGTCGGCATGGAAGGCCTGGAAACGCCGGAAGGCCTCTACGAAATCCAGGAAAAGGAAGAAAACCCGGTCTGGCACGTGCCGATGTCCGACTGGGCGGGCAGCCTCGCCGGGCAGACGATCCCGCCCGGCCCCTCGAACCCGATCAAGGCCCGCTGGATGGCGATCTACGAAGGCGCCGGGATCCACGGCACCGAAGAGACCTACTCCCTCGGCCACGCCGCCTCCCACGGCTGCGTGCGGATGGCGATTCCGGACGTAGAAGAACTCTACGATCTGGTCGAAGTCGGGACGCCCATCTTCATCGGCAACTAGTCGCGCGCAGGACGACGGGCGACGGGGACGAATCAACGTCCCGTGAACTGGGAAGAGGCGCTTTCTCTCTATGACCGCGACCTGCGGGCGCGGGGCTCGGCCGAGCGGACGCGGCGGGCGTACGGCGTCGATCTCGGCGGGTTTGCCGAGTGGGCGGGGGAGCAGGGCGTGGGGCCGGTCGAGGTCCGCCATCGCGACGTCCGCCGCTACGGCGCCGGGCTCTCCAGCGCCGGGGCCGCACCGGCGACCGTCGCCCGCAAGCTGGCGGCGATCCGCGGGCTCTTCGGCTTCCTCGTCCGCACCGGCCGCGCCGGCTCCAACCCCGCCGAGCTCGTCTCCAGCCCGAAGCGGGGGGAGAAGCTGCCGCACGTCCTCACCACCGAGCAGATGCGCTCGCTGCTGGAGCGGATCCCGGCGCGGACGCCGCTGGAGCTGCGCGACCAGGCGATGCTCGAGCTCGCCTACTCCTGCGGCCTGCGCTGCGAGGAGATCGTCAACCTCGACATCGACGCGCTCGACTTCGAGACCGAGTAGCTGCGGGTCCTCGGCAAGGGCTCGAAGGAGCGCCTGCTCCCGGTCGGCGAGCCGGCCCAGCGTGCCCTGCGCCGCTACCTCGACAAAGGTCGCCACGCCCTCGCCGACGATCGCCGCGAGAACGCGCTCTTCCTCTCCAAGAGCGGTCGTCGCCTCTCCAACTCCGACGTCACCCGCCGGCTCGGCCTTTGGACCCGCGAGGCCGCCCTCGCCGCCGGCGTCTCCCCACATTCACTTAGACATTCCTTTGCAACGCATTTGCTCGAGGGGGGCGCAGACCTGCGTACGATTCAGGAGTTGTTGGGTCACGCGTCGATCTCGACCACCCAGGTCTACACCCGGGTCGACGCCGCCAGACTCCGCGACACCTACGCCGCCAGCCACCCCCGCGCATGAGACCAACCGCCGCAGACGAACATAGGATGCCGTGATGGACACGGGCGTGAAAGAGGTGGAGCTTCGCGACCTGTGGCGCCGCTACAAGGATCAGGGAGACGACAGCGCCCGCGAGCGCCTGGTCGTCGCCTACTCGCCGATGGTCAAATTCGTCGCCGGCCGGCTCGGCGCCGGGCTGCCCTCGCACGTCGAAGACGCCGACCTGATCTCCTACGGCCTCGTCGGCCTGATCGGGGCGATCGAGCGCTTCGAGCCCGAGCGCGGGATCAAATTCGAGACCTTCGCGATGACCCGGATCCGCGGCGCGATCATCGACGAACTGCGCTCGCTCGACTGGGTTCCGCGCTCGGTCCGGGCCCGTGCCCGCGAGATCGAGGCAGCCCAGAACAAGCTCGAGCACGAGCTGCAGCGGGCTCCCAGCGAGGCCGAGCTCGCCGAGCACCTCGGGATCAGCGAGGAGATGCTCCAGGCCTCGCTGCTGGAAATCGCCAACTCCTCCGTCTACGCGCTCGACGAGCTCTGGACCGTCTCCGACTCCTCCGGCGACAAGGTGTCGCTGCTCGACACGATCTCCGACCCGCGCGCCGACGACCCGCAGGAGTCGCTGGCC
>JBQCHW010000096.1:0-2949 GCA_051954315.1 Solirubrobacterales bacterium | reverse complement strand
TGAAGTTTTGGTTGCCATCAGTCGCTACCCCTCTTCCTCGTTTGAATCTGAAGTCTCTTCTTTGGCCTCCGGCTCTTCCTCCGGTGCCTCCGCCTGGTCGGCCGGCGGCTCGTTGCCGCTCGCTGCCTCCGTCGGCGCCTCCTCGGTGGGAGCGTCTTCGGCCTTCTCGGCCTCGGGCTCCTCGGAAGTCTCTTCGGCTGCCGGCTCCTCGGCGGGAGCCTCCTCCGCCTTCGGCTCCTCGGCGGCCGGTGCCTCGCCGCTGACCAGGCCTTTCTCGGCGATCTGGCCGAGCTGCAGCGCCAGGCCCTGGATCATGCCGCCGAGGCCGCGGACCAGACCGGTGAGCGGGCTGGCGACGACGCCGGCGAGCTGGCCGTTGAGCACTTCGCGGCCGGGCAGTTTGGCGATCGATTTGAACGCGCTCTCGTCGAGCGAGGTCGCGTCCATGAAGCCGCCCTTGTAGGTGAGGACGTCGTGCTCTTTGTTGAAAGTCGTGATCGCTTTCGCGGCCTGCGCGGTGTCGCCGCGGACGAAGGTGAGCGCGGTCGGGCCCTGCAGCAGCTCCGGCAGCCGCTCCTCGCCGACCTGGTCGGCGGCGATTTTCGTCAACCGGTTTTTGACGATCCGGAAGCTGGCGTCGGCTTCGCGAAGTTTCGAGCGCAGCTCGGCCGCCTGGGGGACGCTGATGCCGCGGTAATCGACAGCGAAGATCGCCTCAGACTCCTCGATCTGGGCGGCGATCTCTTGTATGGCTGCTGACTTTTCCTCGCGGTTCATGGTCTCACCTGCACCGGGCTTCCGAGCTTGCGCTCCGCCGGTGGTCTCCGGTTAGCGGCGACGCAGTTTAGGCGGTTACCGGCTCCGCTGCGGTCTCGTCGGCGCTGGCGGTGGTTCCGGCCCCGTCGCGATCGGTTTTGGCGCCGGCGTCGACGCGGATGCCGGGGCCCATCGTCGTCGCCAGGGTGGCGGTGACGATGTATTTGCCCTTGGCGGCGGAAGGCTTGGCGCGGATGATCTCCTCGATCACGGCGCTGTAGTTCTCCAGCAGTTTGTCGGCGTCGAAGCTGGCCTTGCCGATCGCCATGTGGACGATCGCTTGGCGGTCGGTGCGGTATTCGACTTTGCCCGACTTCGAGTCGGCGACGGCTTTCTCGACGTCGTCGGTGACGGTGCCGACCTTGGGGTTCGGCATCAGGCCCTGGGGGCCGAGCACGCGGCCGAGCTGGCCGACGGCTTTCATCATCTCCGGGGTCGAGATCGCGACGTCGAAGTCGGTCCAGCCCTCCTGGACTTTCTCGACCAGGTCCTGGCCGCCGACGAAGTCGGCTCCGGCCGCCTCGGCGTCGCGGGCCTGCTGGCCCTGCGCGAAGACGGCGACGGTGACGTCTTTGCCGAGCCCGTGCGGGAGCGCCAAGGTGCCGCGCAGCTGCTCGTCGGCGTGGCGGACGTTGACGCCAAGCAGGACGTGCAGCTCGACCGTCTCGTCGAATTTGGTGCTGGCGGTCTCTTTGATCAGCGCGATCGCCTCGGCCGGCGGGTAGGCGCGGTCGCGGTCGACCTTTTCGTACTGGGCGCGGAATCTTTTGCCATGGGCCATTGAAGTTCTCCTAAGCGACGTCGACGCCCATCGAGCGGGCGGTCCCGGCGATGATTTTCTTCGCCGCGTCGATGTCGTTGGCGTTGAGGTCGGGCATCTTCCGTTCGGCGATCTCCTGGATCTGGGCTTCGGAGATCGTGCCGACCTTGTTCACGTGCGGCTCGCCCGAGCCCTTCGGGATTTTGATCGCTTCCTTGATCAGGACCGCGGCCGGCGGCGTCTTCGTGACGAAGGTGAAGGAGCGGTCCTCGTAGACCGTGATTTCGACCGGGATGATCGTCCCGCCTTCGCCCTGGGTCTGGGCGTTGAAGGCTTTGCAGAAGTCCATGATGTTGACGCCGTGCTGACCCAGGGCGGGACCGACCGGCGGCGCCGGGTTGGCGTTGCCCGCCTGGATCTGCAGCTTGATGACCGTGAGGACTTTTCTTGCCATAAGGGGTTGGTGAGAGTAGCGGTCTTTACGACCTAGATCTTCTTGACCTGGTCGTAGCCGACCTCGACCGGCGTCTCGCGACCGAAGATCGAGACCAGGACCTTGAGTTTCGCCGCGTCCTCGTTGATCTCGGCGATCTCGCCGGAGAAGTCGGAGAGCGGGCCGGAGATGACTTTGACCGATTCGCCGATCGCGAACTGGGCCTGGGTCCGCGGCCGCTCGGCGGTCTCGCGGTGGAGCAGGCGGTCGACCTCCGGTTTGGAGAGCGGCACCGGTTTGTTGCGGGAGCCGACGAAGCCGGTCACCCCGGGGGTGTTTTTGACCAGGCCCCAAGCGTCGTCGGTCATCTCCATGTTGACGAGGACGTAGCCGGGCATCGTCCGTTTCTCGGTCTGGACTTTCTGCCCGTCCTTCATCTCCGAGACCTGCTCGGTCGGGACGACGACCTGTCGCACGGCCCGCTGCTGCCCCAGCGAGACGACCCGGTGCTCGAGGTTCTGCTTGACCTTGTTCTCGTGCCCGGAATAGGTGTTGATGACGTACCAACGAAACATTTGCGTCTCTTCTCGGTCCTACCGCAGGAGCAGATGCTGGACGAGCCACTGCCACAGCCGGTCGTTTGCGTAGAGGTAGATGCCGGTGATGAAGCAGGCGACGAGGACGACGGCGGTGCCGCTGATCAGCTGCTGCTGATTCGGCCACTCGACCTTCTTCAGCTCCGCCCAGGATTCCTGGAAGAAGCGGAGGCCGGGCACGCCGGGCCGAACGTCGTCGCGGCGCTCGACGCGCGACTCCTCGGGCTGCCTCGGCGGCTCCTCCTCGGTGGTCGGACGCGACGGAGGAGTCGGCCGGAGCGGCGGCGTACCTGCCGCCCGCGCGCGGCGCTGGCGGCGTTCCTGCCTGGTGGAGCGCGCCACTA
>JBQCHW010000095.1:0-3025 GCA_051954315.1 Solirubrobacterales bacterium | reverse complement strand
TCTTCGACCGCACGCCTCCCGTAGTGATCGGAAAGACGGGGAAGATGGAGCCGGTCGAAGCGGCGATCGAGGCGGAGCCTGCCTTCGAGCTGCTGGCGCGGCGACTCGACGCCCAGCCGATCGCCCTGCGCAGAGACGCGGGCGAGTTGGGCTACGCTCGCCTCGCATGAACGCTGAGCAGGCGGAGGGGAAGATCACGGTCGGGCTGGTCGACGACCACGCTGTCGTCCGCGGGGCGCTGAAGGCGCTGCTCGAGGGGCAGGAGGACCTCGAGGTGGTCGGCGAGGCGGGGAGCATCGCCGAGGGACGCACGCTACTCGCCGAGCAGCAGCCGCGGGTGCTCGTCCTCGACGTCAACCTCCCCGACGGCCTCGCTGTCGACTCGCTGCCGCAGCTGCGCGAGGCATCGCCGCAGACGCAGATCGTCCTGCTGACGATGGAGCGCGACCTCACCCTCGCCCGTCGCGCCCTCGAGGCCGGCGCCAGCGGCTACCTCTTCAAGGACTCCGCCCACCTCGAGCTGATCGAGGCCGTCCGCGCCGCCGCCGCCGGCAACCAGCACCTCGCCCCCGCCGTCGCCGCCGGCCTCAAGAGCGACGACGACACCGAACCCGGCTCAGTCCTCTCCCCCCGCGAGACCGAGGTCCTGAAGCTGATGGCCCTAGGCCACACCAACCGAGAGATCGGTGACCAGCTCTCCCTCAGCGTCCGCACCGTAGAGACCCACCGCGCCCACATCCAGCAGAAGCTGGGCCTATCGAGTCGCCCCGAACTGACCCGGTACGCCCTGGCGAACGGGCTGATCGATACCTAGCTGCTGGGGGGGGTGCGGTCATCCTCCTCCGGAATTGACCTCCCCTCCGCTTCGCTGCGGGGAGAACATGCTGCGGCTTCGCCGCAGACCCCAGATTGCATATCGCCGAACATTCCTTCGGAGGACCACCGGACCCCTCTTCGACACGCTCTGACAGACACCGAGCACCGAAGCGAGGTAGCTGTTCCTTTCGGGCCTATAGCGACCAAAAGGAACAGCTAACTCTTCATCGGCCGAGGTTGAGACGTCTGCCAGGACGTGTTGCTCGGAGGGATGGGTGCCCCTCTGGCCGACCGGCGTCCTGTTCCTCGCACAGACCAGTTAGCGAGAGACGGCTGCTTATAGGCGAGGAACCCAGGGAGGTCAGAGGGGCACCCATCCCTCCCTACGGCATCACCTTCGTCCCTAGCGGTCTACCGCCAAGTCCTGGGCCAGGGGCGTTCGGGGGGTGCTGGGGCTATGCGGATTCTGGCGTCGGCGGCTATGGCGGCGGTAGGGGTGGCGAGGACTGGGTTGAGGTCGAGCTCGACGATCTCGTGGTGGGTGTCGGCTAGGGCGGCTACTCGGAGGACCAGGTCTTCTAGGGCGGGAAGGTCGACGGGGTCGGCGCCGCGGAAGCCGGTGAGGAGGGGGAAGGTCTGGAGGGAGCGGATCATCTCGGCGGCGTCGGTGCGGGTGAGGGGGCAGACGCGGAGGGCGACGTCGCCGAGGAGCTCGACGGCGGTGCCGCCAGCGCCGCAGGCGACTACGGGGCCGAAGACGGGATCGGAGGCGACGCCGACCAGCAGCTCGATGCCGCCCTCGATCATCTGCTGGACGAGGAAGCACTCGGGCGCAAGGTCCTGCTCGGCGAGGCGGTTGCGCATGCGCTCGGCGGCGGCCTCGACCTCGGCGGCGCCCGAGAGCCCGACCGCGACCGCGCCGAGATCGGACTTGTGGAGGATGTCGGGACCGTGGGCCTTGAGGGCGACGCGGCCGCCCAGTTTCTCCGCCGCCGCGCCGGCCGCAGCCGGGTCGGAGACGGTCCGCGATCGCGGCGTCGGCACGCCGTAGCCGCGCAGCACCCGCTCGCACTCCCCCGCTCCCAGCCACTCGCGCCCCTCGGCCAGCGCTTCGGCAATCACCGCCGCCACCTCGTCGCGCGCCGCGCCCTCGGGCTCGGCCGCCTCCGGCGCCGGGCGTCGGCGCCAGTCCGCGTAGGCGACCGCTTTGCCGAGCGCCTGGGCGGCGGACTCGGGCTGAACGTGGATCGGCACCCTCGCCGCCCGGGCCAGCGGCGCTCGCTCTCCCGTCGTCATGAAGACCGCCTGCAGCGGGATCGGCCGCGCCAGTTCGCCCGCCGCGGCCCCGATCGCCTCGGCCACCTCCTCGGTGCTGGTCGCCAGCGGGCGGATGTAGATCGAGACGATCGCGTCGATTCCCTCCCAGGTCGAGAGCGCGACGATCGCCTGGCGGAACTCCTCTGGCGTTGCCGAGGCGATCAGGTCGACGGGGTTCCCCAGCCCGGCCGCCGGGTTGGCGAACTCGCGCAGGCGCTCGCGCACCTCGGGCGGCGTCTCCGGCACCTCGAGGCCGAAGGCGTCGCAGGCGTCGGCGCACATGATCCCCGGCCCGCCCGCGTTGGTCACGATCGCCACCCGCGGCCCCTGCGGCAGCGGCTGGTCGGAGAACAGCGCCGCCAGGTCGAGCATCTCCGCCAGGGTCTCGGCCCGCACCACGCCGGACTGCGCGAAGAGCGCATCGACGGTGCGGTCGGAGGCCGCCAGCAGCGCCCCGGTGTGGGAGCTCGCCGCCCGCGCCCCCGCGGCCGAGCGGCCGCTCTTCATCGCCACCACCGGCAGCTCGCGGCCGATCCGCCTGGTGATCCGGGAGAAGCGGCGCGGGTTGCTGAACGACTCGATGTACATCAGGGCGACGGCGGTGCGGCCGTCCTCCTCCCAGAACTCGAGGAAGTCGTTGGCGGTGAGGTCGGCGCGGTTGCCGAGCGAGACGAAGGAGGAGACGCCGAGCGCCCGCTCGCGCGAGAACTCGGCCAGGGCGAGGCCGAGGGCGCCGCTCTGGCTGGCGAAGGCGACGCGGCCGGGCGGCGGCGGGTCGGGGATGAAGGTCGCGTTCAGCGGCGCCTCGGCGGCGGTCGCGAGGACGCCGAGGCAGTTGGGGCCGACCAGCCGCATCCCGGTCTCGCGGCAGACCGCCAGCAGCTCGTGCTCG
>JBQCHW010000094.1:0-3626 GCA_051954315.1 Solirubrobacterales bacterium | reverse complement strand
TGGTGCAGGTCGCAGTTGTTAGCGGTCCACTCGTGCGGGGGCACTCACAACGGTGGACTTATCCCATGCGCCGATGGCCGCGCCTTTCGAAGCTCGTGCTCATCGGGGCGGGGTTCGCGGCTGTGCTCACGCTGCTCATCGCGGCAGTCAATACCTACGTGCTCCTCGATGGCGAGGACTCGACCTCTTCGATCGCCGATGTGCCGCGGACCGAAGTGGCGATCGTGCCGGGGGCGCTGGTTCAGCCGAACGGGAAGATGAGCGGGATGCTCGGCGATCGGGTGGAGCAGGCGGTGCGGCTGTGGCGGGCGGGGAAGGTGGAGAAGATCCTCGTCTCCGGCGACCACGGGAGCTGGAAATACGACGAGCCGGACACGATGCGGATGGCGCTGGTCAACTGCGGGGTGCCGCCGCGGGACGTCTTCGAGGACCACGCCGGCTTCGACACCTGGCAGACGATGGTCAGGGCTCGGAGCATCTTCGGCGTCCGCCACGCGGTCGTCGTCACCCAGGGCTTCCACATGCCACGGGCGCTGTTCCTCGCCGATCACGCCGGCATCGACGCCACGGGCCTCACCTCCGACCTTCACGTCTACGGCTACCAGCTCCACAAGAGCGAGGTTCGCGAGGTGCTCTCGCGGGTGAAGGCCGTTGGCGACGTCACCCTCAACACCCCGGCGATGGCCGGCCCGAAGATCCCGATCGCGACCGCTGACGGCCGCGAAAGCTGGGGACCGGCGCCGCCGCCGGGCACGCCGCCCGCGGGGGCGCCGCGGCACTGAGGTCGTGTCGACTTATGCGTCCATATGGGCGCATAAAGCGACACTGCGAGATCCAGGTCTCAGCAGTGGGAGTAGGTTCCCGCCGTGATCTCGGACTGGATCAACGTCGCCGACGCCGAGCGGGACGGAGAAGCGCGGCTCGAGCCGGGGCCGCGGGACTACTTCGCTGGGGGCGCCGGGGACGAGCTGACGCTGCGGGAGAACATGGCGGCCTGGGGGCATTGGCGGCTGCGGCCGCGGGTGCTGAACGACGTGCGGGAGGTTTCTACGCGCGCGGAGGTGCTCGGAAAGCCCGTGGAGCTGCCAGTGTTGGTCGCGCCGGTCGCCTATCAGCGGATGGCGCACCCGGACGGGGAGGGGGGGATGGCCGCTGGGGCTGCCGCGGCCGGGACCGTGATGTGCCTCTCGACGCTCTCGACCACGCGTCCTGCCGAGGTCGCTGCGGCCGCCCCCGACGGTCGCCGCTGGTTCCAGCTCTACGCCTTCAAAGACTCCGGGGTCACCCGGTCGCTGATGGAGGAGGCGATCGAGGCGGGGTTCGAGGCTGTGGTCGTCACCGCCGATGCGCCGCCGGGCGGCAACCGCGAGCGCGATCGCCGCAATGGCTTCACGCTGCCGAAGGAGCTGGGGACGCCGAGCCTCAGCGCCGCCGTCGGCGGGGATAAGGCGCTGACGATCGAGGAGACCTTCGCGCTGATGAATCACGCCCTCACCTGGGCCGATGTCGAGGACCTCGCCTCCGAGTGCAGTGTTCCCGTCCTCGTCAAGGGCGTCCTCACCGCCGAGGACGCCGAGCTGGCACTCGAGCACGGCGCCGCCGGGGTGGTCGTCTCCAACCACGGCGGCCGCCAGCTCGACCGCTCGCTCGCCACCGCCGCGGCGCTGCCGGAGATCGCCGAAGCGCTCGAAGGCCGCGCCACGCTCCTCGTCGACGGCGGCGTCCGCCGCGGCGTCGATGTCGCCACCGCTCTCGCCCTCGGCGCCGATGCGGTCCTGGTCGGCCGGCCCGCCCTCTGGGGCCTCGCCGCGGGCGGCGCCGAGGGGGTCGCGCGGGTGCTCGAGCTGCTCCGTCAGGAGCTGGAGCTCACCCTCGGGCTGCTCGGCTGCACGGCTCCGTCACAACTGACACGAGCCCACGTGCGGAGAGCGTCCGCCGCGTCCGTATATTCGGCTTAGTGACTTCTTTACGCACCGTCTAGATGGCCCAGCGAATCCCAAGAGACGAGTCGCTGAGCCGCGTTCACGGGGTGGGGGCCCTGTTCTCGGCCGCCTACGGGAACGTCGGCTCGTCGATCTACTACGCCCTCGGCGTCACCGCCGCCTTCGCCCTCGGCCTCACCCCGATCGCCTTCGTCATCTCCGGGCTGATCTTCGCCGCCACCGCCGCCACCTACGCCGAGGCGACGGTGATGTACCCGGAGGCCGGCGGCTCCTCCAGCTTCGCCCGCCACGCCTTCAACGAGATGGTCAGCTTCATCGCCGCCTGGGGGCAGATGCTCAACTACACGATCACGGTCGCGATCTCGGCCTTCTTCGTGCCCCACTACCTGGCGGTCTTCTGGCCCTGGCTCGGCGACAGCCCCGGCGACATCATCGGCGGCGCCGTCCTCATCGTCGCCCTCGCCCTGATCAACATCCGCGGCACCGAGGAGTCGGCGAAACTGAACCTGATCCTCGCGGTTGCCGACCTCGCGACCCAGATCGTCCTCGTCGGGATCGGCCTCGTCCTCGTCCTCAGCCCGCAGATCCTGGTCGACAACGTCCACCTCGGCGTCGCCCCGACCTGGAGCGACTTCGCCCTCGGGATCGCGGTCGGGATGATCGCCTACACCGGGATCGAGACGATCTCCAACATGGCCGAGGAGGCCAAAGACGCCGCCCGCACGATCCCCCACAGCGTCGGTCTCGTCGTCATCGCCGTGCTCGGCCTCTACCTGCTGATCCCGATCGTCGCCCTCTCGGCGATGCCGGTGGTCCAGGACTCCGCCGGCCACTACGCCACGGCGCTGGGCAGCAAGTTCGCCGACGACCCGATCCTCGGCATCGTCGAGAACCTCGGCCTCTCAGACACCCCGACCGAAGTGCTGCGCTATTACGTCGGCGTCCTCGCGGCGGTGATCCTGCTGATCGCGACCAACGCCGGGCTGATCGGCGTCTCCCGCCTCACTTATTCAATGGGGCAGCATCGACAGCTGCCGGAGGGATTGCGCCAGGTCCACCCGAAGTACCGCACGCCCTACATCGCGATCCTGATCTTCGCCGCGATCGCGATCGTCACCCTGCTGCCGGGCCAGACCAAGTTCCTGGCGACGATGTACTCGTTCGGGGCGATGCTCTCGTTCACGATCGCCCACGTCGCGGTGATCCAGCTGCGGCGGATCGAGCCCGATCGCGAGCGGGTCTGGAAGCCGCCGATGAACCTCCGCGCCTTCGGCTTCGAGGTCCCACTGAGCGCCGTGCTCGGCGGCCTCGGCACCTTTGCCGCCTGGATCGTCGTCATGGCTCTCAATCCCCGCACGCTGTTCGTCGGCCTCGGCTGGATGGCGCTGGGGATCGCGGTCTATGTCCTCTACCGCCGCAACCAGAAGCTGCCGCTGACCCAGACCGTGAAGGTGGTGCTGCCGGAGCCGCTCGGGGTCGAGGAGGTCGAGTACCGCTCGGTCCTGGTCGCCTTCGAGGACGACGAAGAGTTCTCGCCGGAGGTGGTCGCGACGGCGGTCAAACTCGCCTCGAAACGGCGCCGCGGCATCCACGTCCACTCGATGATGACGGTGCCGACCAACCTGCCGCTCGAGGCTGAGATGCCCGAACGCGAAGCCGAGGCCCAGCAGAAGATCGAGGAAG
>JBQCHW010000093.1:0-6377 GCA_051954315.1 Solirubrobacterales bacterium | reverse complement strand
AACTGCGCTCGCTCGACTGGGTTCCGCGCTCGGTCCGCTCGCGCGCCCGCGAAATCGAAGCCGCCCAGGCGAAGCTCGAGCACGAGCTGCAGCGGGCCCCGAGCGAGGCCGAGCTCGCCGCCAAGCTCAACATGACCGAGGAAGAACTGCAGAGCGCGCTCCTGGAGATCGCCAACTCCTCGGTCTACGCGCTCGACGAGCTCTGGACCGTCTCCGACTCCTCCGGCGACCAGGTCTCGCTGCTCGACACGATCGCCGACGAAGGCGCCGCCGACCCGCAGGAGGCGCTGGCGAGCACCGAGGTCAAAGACCGGCTCACCGAGGCGATCGGCTCGCTGCCCGAGCGCGAGCAGCTGGTCGTCGCCCTCTACTACTACGAGAACCTCACCCTGCGCGAGATCGGCGAGGTCCTCGGGGTCACCGAGTCCCGTGTCTCCCAGCTGCACACGAAGGCCGTGATGCGGCTGAAATCCCATCTGCAGGGGGACTGAGGCCGCAGGGGCGCCTGGCCGCCCGTTGGTACCTTGGACCCGCATGAGCGCCGAAGCCACCTGCGCGATCTGCGGCCGGACGATCCTGGCCGGCGAGCGCGTTCACGGCTTCGTCGAGAGTGGGGAGGAGCGCGCGGTCTGCGAGCTCTGCGTCGCGCGTGCCGAGCGGCTCGGTTGGCGCCCGGCGGGCGAGCCCGAGCCCGAGCGGCCCGCCGACGGCCACGAGGGGCGCTGGCGGTTGCGGGGTCTGTTGCGGCGCCGCGAGCGACGCCCAGGGGCGCCGATGCCGAGTGCGCCCGCGTCGAAGCCGGACCCGGATTTCGAACCGACCGCACCTGTGCGGCGTGCGCGCCCGGCGCCCCCGCCTGATCCTGCGGCGCCGAGCCCGTTCGAGCGCGCCGTCGCCCGCTTCAACTCCAGCGATGCCGGCCGCACCGCGGCGGGGCTGACCCGCACGCTCGGCAAGCCGCACGCCTCGGTCGGCGCCGCCGCCGGGCGGCCCGGCGAGGTGCGGATCACGATCGCCTGGGAGCTCTCCTGGTACCAGTGGGGAGTCGACATCGGCGACGAGCTGCGTCCCGTCTTCCAGATCGACAAAGGCCGCGAGATCGACGAGCTCGACCCGGCGGCGCGGCAGTGGAACGCCACGGTCGGCGAGGACGGCCGGCTGGCCCTGGCCGAGCGGGCCGCGAGGCGATGACCCGGCTCACCGTCAACGTCGACGGGGGCGCCCGCGGTAACCCCGGCCCGGCGGCGATCGGGGTCGTCGTCCGCGACGGCGACGGCGGCGTGCTGCGGGAAGTGGGGGAGACAATCGGCAAGGCGACCAACAACGTCGCCGAGTACAAGGCGCTGCTGCGGGGGATCGAGCTGGCTGGCGAGCTCGGCGCCACCGAGCTGGATCTGCGCGGCGATTCCGAGCTGGTGGTGCGCCAGGTCGAAGGCCGCTACAAAGTCAAAAACGCCGGCATGAAACCGCTCTACCAGCAGGTGATGCAGGCATTGCGGGAAGTCGATTCCTGGTCCATTCGCCACGTCCGCCGCGAGCAGAACGCCGACGCCGACCGGCTCGTCAACGAAGCCCTCGACGGGGTCCTCGATGGCTGAGGAGGGAAGCGGCGCCAACTTCGAGCCGATCGACCCCGGCGTCGACATCGGCCACGTCCACCTCAAGGTCGCCAACGTCGACCGAGCACTGGAGTTCTACTGCGGCATCCTCGGCTTCGAGCTGATGCAGCGCTGGGGTGCCGACGCGGCCTTCATCTCCGCCGGCGGTTACCACCACCACATCGGCCTCAACTCCTGGTCCTCGAAAGGCGGCTCGCCGCCGCCGCCCGGGACCACCGGCCTCTTCCACACGGCGATCCGCTACCCGACCCGGCGCGCCCTCGCCGACGCCCTGCGCCGCCTCAGCGAGGCGCGCTGGCCGCTCGAAGGCGCCTCCGACCACGGCGTCAGCGAGGCGCTCTACCTCGCCGACCCCGATCGCAACGGCGTCGAGCTCTACTGGGACCGCCCGCGCGAGCAGTGGCCGATGACTCCGGACGGGGGCGTGCAGATGGGCACGCTCCCGCTCGACCTCGACGACCTGATCTCCGAACTGCGCGACTGAGCACCGGCTCCTGGAAAAAGACGCGGCGCTGAGGAGGAGCCGTCAGGGCAACCGTGGCCAGGGAAAACGACGGTGCCGAAACGGGGAAAGGGCTCTTCCTCTGCGCCGCGTCGGGGGATGGATCAATGTGGGAACAGGGGCAGCATACCCATAATTCAGTAAGCCAAAACTAAATTCAGAAAATCACGTGCGGAGAATGTCACCCGGAAAGGGCTAGTTCCCAAGCCGAATCGGAGGCGCCTGGGTCGCTCCTACGCGATCTTCTCGGCCAGCTCGACGATGATGCCCTCCGGCCCGCGGAGGTAGCAGAGCCGATAGCTGTTTCCGTAGGCCACGACCTCGCCTACGAGCTCAGCGCCTTTCGCTTGCACGGCGGCCAGGGTGGCGTCGAGATCGTCGACGGCAAAGCAGAGGTGGCGCAGGCCCGGCGCGTTTGCCGGCGCCTTCGGGTCGCCTTCGGCGGTCCCGGGAGACTTGAACTGCGTCAGCTCGATCTGGCTATGCCCGTCGGGCGTCCGCATGAACGTCAGGTCGGACCGTGCGCCTTGGAGCCCGATGATCCGGTCGACCTCGCTTCCTTCGACCGATGCCTTCTGACCCGCCTCGAGCCCGAGCGCCGTGAAGAACTCGACCGCCTCCGCGAGGTCGTGAACGATGACCCCGACGTGGTCCATCCGTTCGATCGTCACGGCGGCGACCCGATCGGCCTACTGGACGATCTTGAAGCCGGCGGACTTCGTCGCGCCGCCGCTACTGGCGACGAGGCGATAGCGGCCCGGCCGCAGCGTCTTGTTGCCGACCCGGCCGGAAAATTTGAACCTGTTCAGGCCGGCGGTGCCGGTCTGCTTGAAGCTGCCTTTGCGCTGGAAGAAAGCGCATTTCGGCTTGCCGCGATTGGCCCGAGTCGTGCCGACGCACCTCTTCCCGACCTTGCGCCCGGTGAGCCGCTTCTCCACCGAGAAGGCCACGGTGACTGCCCCTGAGAGGGTGAAGTCGACCGTGGCGCCGACGGGCGCTTTCACCCGGTGCTTGCCGGCGCGGCTGATCACCGCGCCGCCGATGTTGGCGGCCCGGAACTTCGGAGGCGAGATGAGCAGCGTTTGGATCTTTGCCTGGGATGCCTGCTGTGGCTGGGAGGACCCGCCACCCGAGGACCCGCCACCGCCGGGCGGCGGGACGAACTCGTAGGCGCCGATGTCCGGCGCGGAGCCGAGCAACCGCGGGTTGCCGGCGAGATCGAAGGGCCCGATCTGGTCGTTCGCGCCCGCGTCGATCGTCGGCGAGCCGGCGGCCTCGCGGAAGTCGCCGGAGGCGGCATCGACGAACAGCGGCGCCGCGGTCTGGTTGCCACCGGCATTGGTGATCGTGGCGGCTCCTTCGCCTTTGGCGGTGTCGAAGTTGGAGTGGGAGACGACGATCTTGCCCGGCCCTTCGCCTCCGTCGATAGCCCAAAGGTCGTACCGCTCGCCATTCGCGATCACATTGGCGAGGTTCGCGGTGATGGAGCCGGGTTCGAAAAGAGACCCCGGAAAGCTGGCAGCGATTCCGATCGACCCCGGCCCGCTCGCCTCGACGGTCAGGTTCCTGAGCAGCACCGTCCCGTTGCCGCCGAACCCGGCGACGCTGATCCCATTTGCTTCGGACCCCTGCGCCTCGATCAGGCTGTCGCGGAGCGTGCACCCGGCGGAGTCGCTTATGCCGAGCGAAGGAGAGCCTTCGACGGTCACGACGACACGATCGACTTCGGCCCCGAAGCATTCCAAGCCCTCCGCGTTGGGTCCCGCCGCGGAGATTTCCAGGTAGGCAAGCGAGTCGCCCGTATTCGTCCCGATGGCAGGTTCCGCTTCCAACCCCGAGTTGACGATCTTCGGCATCGGGCCGGCGAAGTCACCGTGGATGTAGAGCTCGGTTCCTTGTTCTAGATCGGTGTCGTAGACCGAGCTGATCGGCGAGGTGACGGAATAGGTTCCTGAGCCGACGATCACCTCGTCGTTGAACCCCGCTTTTTCCACCGCCGTCCGGAGGGAGCAAGGGGCGGCGGAGCTGCATGCTTCTCCGCTTCCGCCGGGGCTCGCGTAGCGCTGGGCGGCTTGCGCGGTCGCCGTAAACGACAGCAGCGCGATCGACAGGACGACTGGCACACCGATTCTCCTCATCGGGCCATCCTAACGTCGGGACGGGAGGCGACCGAGCCGCCGCGAGCGGCCCTATTGTGGCCCGCCCTTGTACGACTCTGCTCAGCATTCGGCCGGCGGGGCGCGCGCCAGATCGCTACCGGACTGGCCCGGCAGCCGCGCCCTGCGTGCCTGGCAGCAGGAGGCGACCGAGGCGGTGCGCGCGCACTCCGGCACCAGCTTCCTCGCCTCGGCGACGCCGGCGGCCGGCAAGACCACCTTCGGGCTCCACATCGCCCACCGGATGCTCAGCGCCGGGTACGTCTCCCGGGTTGTCGTCGTCGGCCCGACCACTCACATCTGCCGCCAGTGGGCTGCCGACGCGGGCCGCTACGGGATCGACCTCGAGCCGAACCGGCCGAACTCCGACGGGCCGGAGTCGGGGGACTTCCACGGCGTCGCCGTCACCTACCAGACGATCGCCGCCGGTCCGGAGACGCACCGGTCGGCCGCGAGCCGCCGGGCGACCCTGCTGATCGCCGACGAGCCGCACCACATGGGCGACCAGGCGGCCTGGGGCCTGCAGGCGCGCAAGGCCTTCGACGGCGCTCGCTTCCGCCTGCTCCTCTCCGGCACGCCCTTCCGCTCGGACAACTCGGCCATCCCCTGGGTCACCTACGACGACGACGGGATCAGCAGCGCCGACTACGCCTACGGCTATCCGCAGGCGCTGCGCGACCGGGTCTGCCGCCCGATCACCTTCCTGCCCTACGACGGCGAGATGGAATGGGTCTCGGACGGCCGCCTGCGCAGCGCCGACTTCGACCTCGTCCTGCCGGCGGCCGAGGCGGCCCGGCGCCTGCGGACCGCGCTGAGCCCGGAGGGGGAGTGGATGGGGGAGGTGCTGCGCGACGGCGACGCCAGGCTGAGCGAGGTGCGGGCTGAAGGGCATCCCGACGCGGGCGGGTTGGTAATCGCCTCCGATCAGGACCACGCGCGGGCGATTGCTGCCCGGCTCGGCTCGATCGCCGGCGAGCAGCCCGAGCTGGTGATGAGCGACGAGCCCGGCGCCAGCCGGCGGATCGCCGAGTTCGCTGCCTCCGACCGGCGCTGGCTGGTCTCGGTCCTGATGGTCTCCGAGGGCGTCGACATCCCCCGCCTGCGGGTCGGCATCTACGCGACGGCGGCTCGGACCGAGCTCTTCTTCCGGCAGGTGGTCGGCCGCTTCATCCGCGCGACCCCGCAGCCGCGACGGCAGATGAGCTACCTGCTGATGCCGGCCGATCCGCGGCTGAAGGCCCTCGCGCACGAGATCGAGCTGGAGCGGCGCCACGCCCTCGATCTCACCCCGCTGGAGGAGCAGGAGGACGTCGAGCTGGACGAGCCCGAGCCGGAGCGCGGGGAGCCGGGCGGCGGCTTCGCCGCCCTGGCCTCGGGCGACGCCGAGCTGGACGAGGCGATCATGAGCGAGACCGCGCTGCAGCTCTTCCCGACCGACGACCCGCCGCGGCCGAAGCAGGCGCCCGTGCCCGCGGTGGCGCGGCCGGACGCGGAGCCCGAACGGGAGACGGCTTACCAGGCGCGCGAGCGCCTGCGAGCCGAGCGCAGCAGCCTGGTCGCCAAAGTCGCCCGCCGGACCAAGAAGTCGCATCGAGAGGTCCAGGCCGGCGTCAACCGCGCCACCCGCGTCCGCTCGGTCGCCAACGCCACGATCGAGCAGCTGGAACGCGGCAACGAGGTCCTCCGCCGCGAGCTCTGGCGCTGAGGTCGAGCGCCTATCGTTTGTTCGTGCCCAAGGACGGACCGGCGGACGAGTTCGAGGCGATGGTCGCCGACGCGATCGACCGCCTCCCCGAGGAATTCCAGACGGTGCTGGAGAAGGTCCCGGTCATCGTCTCCGAGCTGGGAACCGAGGCGAACGCCTACGGCCACTACTTCGGCGACGGCGTCGCCCGCGACATGTATGAGGACCGGATCGTGATCTACCGCGACACCCTCGAGCGCGACTTCGGCCACGACCGCAGCCTCCTCGCCCGCGAGATCGACCGCACCCTCCGCCACGAGCTGGCCCACCATCTCGGCTGGGACGAGGGCGGCGTCGGTGGCCTCGGGCTTTAGGGGCCGGCAAGGAGTCCTCGTAACAATGGAGGCCCCGTGAAG
>JBQCHW010000092.1:0-4092 GCA_051954315.1 Solirubrobacterales bacterium | reverse complement strand
CGCGGCGGCCCTCCCGGCGATCTCTACGTCACCACCCGGGTCGCTTCGTCTCCGGTATTCGAGCGGCGCGAGGACGGCAACCTCGAAGTGACGGTGCCGATCTCGATCCCGGAGGCGCTGCGCGGTGGCACGATCGAGGTGCCGACGCTGGAGGGGACGAAGAAGATCAAAGTCCCCGCCGGGACCAAGCACGGCACCGTCCAGCGCCTGCGCGGCGAGGGCCCGCCCAAGCTGGGCGGCAAGGGCCGCGGCGACATCCACTACCGCTTCGTCATCGACGTCCCGTCCTCGCTGAGCCGCGAGCAGGAGGCGGCCGTCGACGAGCTGGCCGAGACGCTCAACGGCGACGACCCGCGGGCGGAGCTGCTGCGAAAGGCGGGGCGCTGATGGCGACCTTCCGGCGCAGGACCGTGAAAGCGACCTTCGACGAGGAGCAGGGCGTGTTCATGATCTCGGTCGCCGCCGAGCTGGCCGAGATGCACCCGCAGACGCTGCGGATGTACGAGGCGCGGGGACTGATCGAGCCCAAGCGCTCGCCCAAGGGCACGCGCCTCTACTCCCAGCAGGATGTAGATCGCCTGCGGCGGATCCAGGAGATGACCGCCGAAGGGCTGAACCTCGCCGGGGTGGAAATGGTGCTGGCGCTGGAAAACCAGGTGCAGAGACTGCGGGCCGAAAACGAACGGCTGCGCAAACAGATCGAGGAGAAGAGCTGATGCAGGCGGATCGATTCACGGTGAAATCGCAGGAAGCGGTGGCGGCGGCGCAGGAGCTGGCGCGGACCCGCAACAACCCCGAGATCGCCTCCGCCCACCTGCTGCTCGCCCTGCTCGACCAGGCCGAGTCGATGGCGGTCGCGGTGCTGCAGCGGGTCGGCTCCGACCCGGCGACGGTGCGGGCCGGTGCCAACGACGCGATCGCGAAGCTGCCGACCGTCAGCGGCGGCGAAGAGCCGCGGATGTCCTCGAACCTGGCGCGCGTCGTTCGCGACGCCGAGGGGGCGATGGCGAAGTTCGGCGACAGCTACATCACCGTCGGCCACCTGCTGCTGGCGCTGGCCGAGGACGGCTCCGGCGTCTCCGACCTGCTCCCCGACCGCGACGAGCTCGAGCGCGCGGTCAAAGCCGTCCAGGGTCCCGCCAAAGTCAACTCGCCGAACGCCGAGGACAACGCCCAGGCGCTGGAGAAATTCGGCCGCGACCTCACCGCCGAGGCCGAGAGCGGCAAGCTCGACCCGGTGATCGGGCGCGATGAGGAGATCCGCCGCGTCATCCAGGTCCTCTCCCGCCGGACCAAGAACAACCCGGTGCTGATCGGCGACCCCGGCGTCGGCAAGACGGCGATCGTCGAGGGGCTGGCGCAGCGGATCGTCAAGGGCGACGTGCCCGAGAGCCTGCGCGACCGCCGCGTGATCGCGCTGGACATCGGCTCGCTGCTCGCCGGCTCCAAATACCGCGGCGAGTTCGAGGAGCGGCTGAAAGCGGTGCTGAACGAGGTCCAGCAGGCCGAGGGCCAGATCGTCCTCTTCCTCGACGAGCTTCACACGATCGTCGGGGCCGGCGCCGCCGAAGGCGCGGTCGACGCCGCCAACCTGCTGAAGCCGATGCTGGCGCGCGGCGAGCTGCGCGCGGTCGGGGCGACCACGCTCGACGAGTACCGCAAGCACATCGAGAAAGACGCGGCGCTGGAGCGGCGCTTCCAGCCGGTGCTGGTCGGCGAGCCCGACATGAACGACACGATCGCGATCCTGCGCGGGCTGAAGGAGCGCTACGAAAACCACCACGGCGTCCGCATCTCCGACTCGGCGATCGTCGCCGCCGCGACCCTCTCGGAGCGCTACATCGCCGACCGCTTCCTCCCTGACAAGGCGATCGACCTGATCGACGAGGCCGCCTCCCGGCTGAAGATCGAGATCGACTCGGTGCCGACCGAGATCGACGAGGTCGAGCGGCGGATCCAGCAGCTGGAGATCGAGCGCCAGGCGCTGAAGAAAGAGACCGACGAGGCCTCGAAGACGCGGCTGGAGACGCTGGAGGCGGACCTCGCCAACCTGCGCGAGGAGGCCGAGGCGCTGCGGACCCGCTGGCAGAACGAGAAAGAGCCGATCGAGCTGATCAATGCCGCCAAGGCCGAGCTGGAGGAGGCGCGGCAGGAGGTCGAGCGGGCCGAACGCGAGACCGACCTCGAGCGCGCCGCCGAACTCAAATTCGGCCAGATCCCCGAGCTCGAGGCGAAAGTCGCCGAGCAGGAGGCGCGGCTGGAGGAGATCCACGCGGGCGGCGGCACGATGCTGGCCGACGAAGTCACCGAGGAGGACATCGCCGAGGTCGTCGCCAAATGTACCGGGATCCCGGTCAGCCGGCTGATGGAGGGCGAGGTCGAGAAGCTCATTCATATGGAGGAGCGGCTGCACGACCGGGTGATCGGCCAGGACGAGGCGATCGCCGCGGTCTCCAACGCGCTGCGGCGCTCGCGCGCCGGCCTCTCGGACCCGAACCGGCCGATCGGCTCCTTCCTCTTCCTCGGCCCGACCGGGGTCGGCAAGACCGAGCTGGCGAAGGCGCTGGCCGAGTTCATGTTCGACTCCGAGCAGGCGATCGTCCGCCTCGACATGTCCGAGTACATGGAGAAGCACACGGTCGCGCGGCTGATCGGCGCGCCCCCCGGCTACGTCGGCTACGAGGAGGGCGGCCAGCTGACCGAGGCGGTGCGGCGCAGGCCCTACTCGGTCGTGCTGTTCGACGAGATCGAGAAGGCGCATCCAGACGTGTTCAACGCGCTGCTGCAGATCATGGACGACGGCCGGCTGACTGATGCCCAAGGCCGGAGGGTCGACTTCCGCAACACGGTCGTGATCATGACGTCAAACATCGGCTCCTTGCATCTGCTGGACGGCGTAACCCAGAGGGGCGAGATCGAGGAGGAGGCGCGAGCGCAGGTGACGGCCGACCTGCGCGCCCACTTCCGCCCGGAGTTCCTTAACCGGGTGGACGAGATCGCGTTGTTCAAGCCGCTCACGATCGAGGAGACGGAGCGGATCGTTGACCTCCAGATCGAGGATGTCCGCCGCCGCCTGGCCGGGCGGCGGATCGCGCTGCGACTGTCCGAGGAGGCACGCGAGCACATCGCCCGGGAGGGCTACGACCCGGTCTACGGGGCGCGCCCCCTACGGCGGCTGATCCAACACGACGTCGAGACCCCCATCGGCCGGGCGCTGATCGCCGGAAATGTGGCGGACGGCGCCTCGATCACCCTCGACGTGGAGGACGGCGAGCTGGTGGTCCGCGTCGGCGACAGCGTCGGGGCTGAGGCGGGACGCAGGGAGGAGGCCATGGCCCCCACGTGACCGAGTCTCGGGAGCTGTAACGGAATGAATCGATCGATGGACGCTCGGCCGGACGCCGGATCGAGCACCGGCGTGCTCATCCGGCAAGACGCGTGCCACGGCGCCCAGAAGCCCGGGAACACCGCGACGCTGGCCGGCGTCTCGGCGTCGAACGACGCCTCGTCCGCCGTCGTGATCCAGGGCAGCACATGGTTGCACCAGGCCCACCGCGGCGTCCCCGGGTCCCGAGGCGGTGTCGTCGTACCCTGGCCACCCGACGGTGTCCGCGTGCCGTTTCCGGCCGGCGAGCGCGGGAAAGATGGCGACTACACCCCACCGGAAGGAGCACGATGATCGACCAACCGCGCGACACACTGCAGCCCGGCGTCGCGGCGCCGGACTTCCACCTGAACGCGACCCCGGATCAGCCAGTGAGCCTCGCCGATTTCCACGGCCGCCCGCTGATCATGGCCTTCTACCCGGCGGACTGGAGCCCGGTGTGCACCGATCAGATGGCGCTCTACAACGAGGTGCTCCCGGAGTTCCGGCGGCACGGCGCCGGGTTGGTCGGCGTCTCGGTCGACGGCGCCTGGTGCCACAGGGCGTTCGCTGAGGACCGGCACCTGCACTTCCCACTGCTGGCCGACTTCGAGCCCAAGGGGGACGTGTCGCGCCGCTACGGCGCCTACGAGTCCTCCGCCGGAATGAGCAAGCGGGCGCTGTTCGTGCTCGACGGCAACGGGGTGATCCGCTGGAGCTACCTCAGT
>JBQCHW010000091.1:0-7293 GCA_051954315.1 Solirubrobacterales bacterium | reverse complement strand
GCGCCGCTCGAGGCGGCCGCGGGCGCGGAGCAGGGGAGCGTTTCGGACGAGGGGGCGGTGGCGGTCGAAAACGGGGGGCGGGACGACGAGGTTGACCGAGCCGCGCTCGTCCTCGAGCAGGAGGAAGGTGATGCCGTTGGCGGTCTCGGGGCGCTGGCGGGCGGTGACCATGCCGCCGACCTCGACGGTGGAGCCGTGATCGCGCTCGTTGAGGTCGGAGGTGCGGGCGAGCTTCGGGTCGAGGCTGGGCCGGAGCAGCTTCATCGGGTGCTTCTCGACGGTCATCCCGGTCGAGCGGTAGTCGGCGATCAGCCTCCCCCACTCCCCCAGCGGCTCCAGCTCGGGCGGCGCCGGCGGCTCCATCGGCAGCGCCAGCTGGGTCCCGCTGCCTTTCAGCTGTCCGGCGGCGGTGACGCCGACGCGCCAGAGTGCCTCGCGGCGATCGTCCTCGGAGCCGACGGGGATGCCGTCGAGCGCCCCGGCCCAGGCGAGCTTTTCCAGGCTCGGCAGGCCGGCGCCTGAGCGCGACGCCAATTCGGCGATCCCCTTATATGGACCGCCCCGCTCGCGCTCGACCACCAGCGCCTCCATCTCCTCCTTCTTCACGCCCTTGACGTAGCCGAGCCCGACCCGCACCTGCAGGCCGCCCCGGACGTCGCCTTCTGTGCGCGGCGATTCGACGTGGCAGAGGACCCCGCTGCGATTGGCGTCGACCGCGGCGACGCGGATCCCCCGCCGCTGCGCCTCGTGGACGAGCGAGTCGGGCGGGTAGAAGCCCATCGGCTGCTCGTTCAGCAGCGAGCAGAGGAACTCCGGCCCGTAGTGGATCCGCAGCCAGGCCGACTGGTAGGCGAGCAATCCGAAGGCGGCCGAGTGCGCCTTCGGGAAGCCGAAGCCGGAGAAGCCCTTGATCTGGTCCCAGACCCGGTCGGCCACCTCCTCGGAGACGCCCTTCTCGGCGGCGCCGGCGAGGAAGCGGCGGCGGTGCTCCTCGATCGCCTCCTCGGAGCGCTTACGGCTCATCGCCCGCCGCAGCCCCTCGGCCTCGGAGGAGCTGAAACCCGAGAGCGCCATCGCCACCTCGATCACCTGCTCCTGGAAGACGATCGTCCCCAGCGTCTCCTCCAGCACCGGCTCCAGCAGCGGGTGCTCGTAGGGGACCTTGAAGTCGGGGTCCTCGCGGAGCGCCTTGCGCCGTTCTATATAAGGGTGGATGGCGCCGCCCTGGATCGGGCCGGGCCGCACCAGCGCCACCTGGACGATGACGTCGTCGAGGTCGCGGGGCTGGGTCCGCGGCAGCATCTGCATCTGCGCCCGGCTCTCGATCTGGAAGACGCCGGTGGTGTCGGCGGCGCGGATCGACTCGTAGACCTCCTCGTCGTCGAGCGGGATCCGCGAGAGGTCGAGCCGCTCGCCGCGCGCCCGGCCGATCTCCTCGACGCAGCGCTCGACCGCCGAGAGCATCCCCAGCCCCAGCAGGTCGATCTTGAGGAAGCCGGCGTCGGCGCAGGAGTCCTTGTCCCACTGCACCGTCTGCCGTCCTGCCATCGCCGCCGGCACCACCGGGCAGACGTCGATCAGCGGCCGGGTCGAGATCACCATCCCGCCCGGGTGCTGGGAGGAGTGGCGTGGCAGGCCCATGATCTCGGCGGCGAGCGGCAGCAGCGCCCGCCAGCGCGGCTCTTTCGCCCGCTCGGCCCCGAGCGCGGCGACGAGGTTGCGCTCGATCTCCTCGGCACTCTCGAAGAAGCCGACCGTCTTCGCCACCTTGTCGACCTCCTCCGGCGGCAGTCCCAGCGCCTTGCCGAGATCGCGGACCGCACCCTTCGGGCGGTAGGTCGGGAATGCGGCGACGAGGGCGGAGTGCTCGTGGCCGTAGCGCTCGTGCACGCGCGGGATCAGGACCTCGCGGATGTCGCGGGGGAAGTCCAAGTCGATGTCCGGCATCGAGGTCGTTTCCTCGTTGAGGAAGCGGCCGGAGAAGAGGTCGGCCTCGACCGGGTCGACGTGGGAGAGGCCGGTGAGGTAACAGACGATCGAGCTGACGCTGGAGCCGCGCCCCCGTCCCGGCGGCAGGACGCCGCGCGCGGACTCCGGGCCGCGGACCTCGGCGGCGACCTCGCGGGCCAGCTCGAGCAGGTCGCGGTGGAGGAGGAAGAAGCCGGAGAGGCCGAGCTTGCGGATGATCCCGAGCTCCTCCTCCAGCCGCCACTGCGCCTCGAGCAGGCGGGCGTTGCCGCTGTAGCGCTCGCCAAGGTGGTGGTTGCAGACGCGGGCGAGCTCGGCGTCGGCGCCCGGGTCCTCGCTGCCGGGGTAGCGGTAGCCGAGCTGCTCGGTGAGGTCGAAGCGCAGCCGCTCGGCGATCCGCTCGGTCTCGGCGACCGCCTCCGGATATTCGGCGAATCGGGCCGCCATCGCCCCCGGTGAGGTCAGCGCCGAGGTCGAGTTGCCGCGGCGCAAGGGCTCTGACTCCTCCAGGGTCTCGCAGAGGCCGATCGCGACCAGGGCGTCCTGCAGCGGCGCCCGCCGGCGATCGTGCGAGTGGACGTTGCCGGTGGCGACGCAGGGGACATCGAGCCGCTCGGCCAGCAGCGCCAGCCAGCGGTTGCGGGCGCGGTCGCGGCGCCAGTAGGGGCGCTGCAGCTCGATCCGGAAGCGGTCGCGGCCGAAGGCGTCGAGCAGGCGCCGGGCCAATCGCTCCCCGGCGGCGGTGTCGCCGCGTTCGAAGGCCCCGGCGACAGCGCCGTCACGGGCGCAGCCCGAGAGACAGACCAGCCCCTCCGCGTGCTCCTCGACCTGCTCGAGCGTCGCCCAGGGCCGGGCCTGCGACCGCGTCGTGTTGTCGCGGGTGTGGGAGTGGGCGGCGGTGAGGAGGCGGCAGAGGTTGCGGTATCCAAGCTCGTCTTCGACCAGCAGGGTGAGGTGAAAGTCACGCTCCTCCTCCCGCACCGTCAGCTCAGCGCCGGTGATCGGGCGGACGCCGAAGCCCTTGCAGGCATGGGCGAACTCCATCGATCCCCAGACGCCGTCGTGGTCGGTGAGGGCGCAGGCGGGATAGCCCTGGGCGGCCACGGCGGCGGCCAGCTCCATCGGCGTCGAGGCGCCGTCGAGGAAGGAGAAGGCGGAGTGGGCGTGCAGCTCTACGTACATCGACGATCACTCCAGTTTCAGGCCCGCTGCCGGTACCAGCGCTGGGCGCCGGCGACGCGAAAGACGGTGAGGGCGCGGCCGTCGGCGGTCGCCAGCTCGAAGTAGTGGCGGCGCAGCGGTTGCGGCGTCCACCAGCGGTCCTCGACCAGCCACTCCTCGCGGACGGCCTCGACTGTCACTCCCTCGACCAGCAACGGGGCGCCGCGGGGATCGGTGCGGACAGCCACCCGCTCGGGGGCGTAGAGGCGACGGAGGGCCGGCATCAGAGTTCGGGGTAGGGAGTCAGGAGCGCCCAGCGCTCGGGCACCCGCGAGCCCCCGTCGACGGGCAGGATCTTCAGCAGCGCCTCCGCGCCCTGCGCGGCCCGCACCTCACGGACCGCCGACCGCAGGCGCCGCCGTCGCGGCTCCGCTCCGCCGACCGTCAGCTCGAGCTGGTCGCGAGCCGGCGGCCCGAGTCCCACCGCTCGCAAGCGCAGCGCCGTCGCCGGGCCCGGCAGCTCCTCGAGCCGCGGCGCAAGAACGTTGCGCAGCACCCGCGGCGAGGCGCTCGGTCGGCCGAGGCCCTGCTCGACGCTCCAGCTGCCGCCGCTTGCCAGCAGCGCACCCAACCGCAGGCCCAGCAAGGTCCTCCCCTTGCGCCGCGGCACCGCCAGCAGGCGATCGACGAGCAGCTCCAGCGCCCGGTCGAGCTGACGACCCGCGGTCCCTTCCGGCAGCTCGATCTCCTCGGCCACCTCCTCGTGCGGCGTCCGCGGCCGCAGCGGCTCCTCTTCCCCGTGGCAGAGGCGCAGCGCCCGCAGGCCAAGCGGTCCGAAGCGGTCGGAGACCTGGTCGGCCGAGAGCCGGGCGAAGCGCCGCAGGGTCTCGATCCCGAGCCGTTCCAGCGCCTCGATCAGCTCCTCGACTTCACGCTCGGAGGCACCGAGGCGGCGGCGCAACACCGCGACGGGGACCGGCCGCGGCCACTCCTCGGCACGGAGGAAGGCGGCGAGACGGGTGCGGCCGGTGGCGATCCGCCGCTCCTCCCCTACCGCTCGCTGCGCCGCGGCGAGGACACCGGCGGAGCTGCCGCCGTAGATCCCACGAAGGCCGTCGACGGCGAAGAACGCCTCCCCCGCCTGCTCGGACTCCACCCCTGCGCCGATCGCCTCCAGCGCCCGCACCATCGCTTCGGTTGCCTCGGCCGCCGCGACCGGGTCGTCTACTCCAGAGATCCCAGATACATGAATGCGCCCGGGCCGGGGCCCCCCGGCCCGACCCGGGCGCGCGAGACTCGCCAAGCGCTTGTCGATGACGCAGGCGATCTCCATACGAACATATGTTCGTGTCCATCCAAGGATAGCGCCATAGCGTCAACTACAAGGTGGCGCCGGCTGGGAGGAAAGCTGCGGCTCAGCCCTGGCGGGCGACCTTCGCCGCCTCGGCACTGCCGAGGTAAGGCGTCAGCGCGAACTCGACCAGGTCGGGGAGCAGCGACTCCAGCTCCTCTGTGCGGTCGGCGAAGACCCGGCGTGAGATCAGCGAGACCATGCCGCCGACCAGCGCCTCCTCGGTGCTGGGCGAGAGGCCGGCGAGCACCGCGGCCGGGCGCCCTTTGCGGCCGGCTTCGAAGTAAGGAACGAGACCCTGGATCGCGGCGTCGTAGCGCTCGATCACGACCGGTCCGGCGACCAGTGCCTCGACCATGCTGAGACGGGCCAGGTGGGGCTCGGAGGTGAGGAACTCGAGCATCGCCGCAATTCCGGCACGCACCGCCCGCGGCCACTCCTCCTCTTCGTTGAAGGCCTCGTCGACCCGCCGCCGCAGCTCCGCCATCACGGTGTCGTATGCGGCCACGAAGCACTCGTCCTTGCTGGCGAAGTGCTCGTAGAAAGTCCGCCGCGAGACGGCGGCGTGGCGGGTGATGTGCGCGATCGTGGTGCCGGCGTAACCGTTTTCGGCCACTGCCTCGGCCAACCCGGCGATCAGCCGCTCGCGCTGATTACGAGAGACGAACTCCCGCGGGAGACCGTGGCGCCCAGGGGGAAGGCGGGCGAGCTCGGGCGGGTACTCCGGCGAATCGACAGAGGGGTTGACTGGTTCGCTCAAGAGAACCGACGATACCGATTCAAACGATTGCAGCTTAATTTGGCCAACTGGCCAGTTTTTTTATCCCGCCGCGGCAACCGCCCGAGCTCCCTCAGCACCGAGGTAAGGGGTCAGCGTGAACTCGACCAGCTCGGGCAGGAGCCCCTCGATCCCGCCCGACTGGGAGTCCAGGAGCCGTTGGTAGAGGATCCAGAAGACACCGCCGATGAGGGCCTCCTCGAGTGTCTCCGGGAGCTCCCGCCCGTGGGGCGAGACATCGCGTCCAAGTCGGAACAGGGAGACGAAGGCCTGCAGCGACTCCTCGTAGTAGCGGACCGAGGTCGGGGCGGCGGCGAGGGCGTCGACCATGCAGGTGCGCGCCAGCGCCGGCTCCTCGGCGACGAAGCGGAGAAAGGCGGCGAGCCCCGCCTCGACCCGGTAGGGCCAGTCGTCGATCTCGCCCGCTGCCTCCACCACCCGGTCCAAAGCCGCTGACATCGCGAACTGCTGGGCGGCGAGAAAGCAATCCTCTTTCGAGCCGAAGTTTTCGTAGAAGGTGTTGCGGGCGATCCCGGCGCGCTTGACGATGTCGGCGACGGTGACGTTGCGGTAGCCCTGCTCGGAGACCTCGAGGGCGAGCGCGTTGATGATCCGAGCCCGCTGGTGCTGCGCAATGAACTCACGCGAAAGCTGATGCTGGCCTGGAAGTGGACGCGGTGTTGACTTAGGAGCCACGAACGGAAGAGTACCTGAGTCCGATCGCGGTGTACCCGCTGGCCCTGACCGGATACCGTTTAGGTACCAAAGGCAGACAGACCATTTTCTCAATGAACTTCGACCGGGCGGGGACTTTGACCGGAAAGCAGCAGCGCATTCTCCAGGGGATGCTCATAGCGGTTGGTACTCACGGGTACGAGCGGACTACCGTCCAGGACGCGATCGCCGAGGCCGGTGTCTACCGCCAGGCCTTCTACGACTCCTTCACCGATAAGGAGGACTGCTACCTCCAAGCCCTCGACGCCGGCTCAGCCTGGATCGAGCTGGCGATGCGGAACGCGTCGCTGGGACAAACCGCGTGGCGGGACCAGCTGCGGGGAGCGTTGACGGGCCTGCTCCGGTTCCTCGATGAGCAGCCAGCGGTGGGCAAGGCGCTGCTGGTCGAGGTCCACGCCGCCGGGCCGCGGGCGGTGGCGAAGCGAACAGAGGCGATGGCGCGAGCCGCGACGATGATGGACCTGGCGCGGGAGGAGAGCGGTGACCTGGCGCCGGCGATCTCAGCCGAGGCGGTGGTAGCGGGGATTCTCGCCGTCCTCCACAGCCGCCTCGCCGCCAACCAGACCAGCGGCTACATGGGGCTCCTGCCCGAGTTGACCTACCTGGCGATCCTCCCCTTCTTCGGCCCCGATGCAGCCACGGCGGCGATGCGGGGCGACGGGCTGTAGGCGCGAGCTCAGACGCCGCTGCCGCCGCGCCCCTCGCCGCCGGCGAAGCGGGCGGCCCCGCGCGCCGCGATCTCCAGCACCTCTCGTCCCAGCCGCCGCTCGAGCTCCAGCCCCTCGGACAGCGGCAGGCCCGCCCCCTCGAGGGCGGCGCGACGGTCGCTCAGCATCGTCTCCTGGGGAAACGAGGCGATCCTCTCGGCCAGCTCGAGGGCGCGGTCGAGATGCCCGCCTGGCGCCGTCACCTGGTTGACGAGCCCAATCCGCTCAGCCTCCTCGGCCTCGACCGGACGCCCGGTGAGGATCATCTCCAGCGCCCGGCCCATCCCGATCACCCGCGGCAGCCGCTGGGTGCCGCCGTCGACCAGCGGCACACCCCAGCGCCGCTCGAAGCAGCCGAAGACCGAGCGCGGCGTCGCGATCCGCAGATCGCACCAGAGCGCCAGCTCGAGCCCGCCGGCCAGGCACCAACCGTCGATCGCCGCGATCGCCGGTTTCGAGGGGGTGAGGCGGCTGAACCCAAGTGGACCGCCCGGGTCGTCGACGTCCAGGTCGACCGCCTTCAGGTCGGCGCCGGCGCAGAAGGCCTCGCCGCTTCCGGTCAGGACCAGCACCCGGGCCTCCCCATCGGCCTC
>JBQCHW010000090.1:0-11432 GCA_051954315.1 Solirubrobacterales bacterium | reverse complement strand
GGCCTCCCGGACGCCAGGAAGAGCAGCGAGTGCGCTCTCGACCGCCAGCGGCGCAACCTTTTCCGCCCCGGTGGTGATGATGTCGTCGATCCGGCCGAGGATTTCTAGCCGCCCATCGGCCCACCGGCCGGCGTCGAGTGCTGCTTCGCCGGGACCGGCGTTATGGCCCGCGTCTGAGTTTCCGGCTGCGGCGGCAACGGTTCGGCGCCTTCTTTCGCGTCCGCCTTGTGCGGTGCGACCCGCGCGACCGCCGGCGGGTCGTCGTTCTGGCGCGAGATGTAGATCGCCGCTGCGCTCGCCACTCCCACGACCAGGATCAACCCGGCAACAACAAGCGCCCACCGCGGCGTCTCTGGCTCAGGCTCCCAGTAAGACTGCTGAAAGTCGCTCACTACTCGGGAACGGTATTCGCTTAGGCGGCGCGCAACGCGCGCCAGATCATCCCCGGGCGGGTTCCGACCTTCGGGCCGAGGACGAGGGCGAAGAGGGTGAGGGCCAGCCAGGGGCGGATGTGGGGGCCGATGCGGCGGATGCGGCCGTCGGGGGCGAGCTCGAAGACCATCGCGTCGGTGAGGCGGACGCCTAGGAGGCGGGCTTCGCCGATAGCGACGCGGTCTTTGCCGTCTCCCAGGGTCTGGGTCCAGCGCAGGCCCTTAAGGCTGCCGTAGACAGCGGTGAGGAGGACGCGAACGTCGTCGGCGCCGCGGAAGACCATGCGGCCGGATATCGGGGAGACGAGCTCGACGTCGGGCGTAAGCGCGCCCATCATCGCCTCGATGTCGTTGCGCTCGGAGGCGTCGATGTAATGCGCGATGGCGTCGTCCATGCGGAAAACAATATGCCGAGTTTCGGCTCTCCGAACTTGTGGCCCTTATAGGGGCCCTAAGTTCGGAGGCGCTAAGAGCCCTCGCCCCAGGCGGTGGCGACAAGCGACCGCGGGCCGCCGTGGTCACGGTGCTCACAGAGGTAGATCCCCTGCCAGGTCCCGAGCGCCAGGCGCCCTTCTCGAATCGGCAGGGTCAGCGAGGGGCCGAGCAGCGCCGCCTTGATGTGGGCGGGCATGTCGTCGGCGCCCTCGAGGGTGTGGGTCCAGTAGGGAGCGCCTTCGGGCACTGCCTGGTCGAACCAGCTCTCGAAGTCCCGCCGCACCTCGGGCGAGGCGTTCTCGTTCAGGGCCAACGAGGCGGAGGTGTGTTGGATCAGCAAGTGGAGGAGACCGACCTGGATCTCCCCCAGCTCCGGCAGCGCCTCGCGGACTTCATCGGTGACCAGATGAAAGCCGCGCGAGCGCGCCGGGAGCTGGACCGTCCGCTGAAGCCACACGGCTCCAGCCTAGGCGGAACCGTCCTCTTCCATCTCGACGAAGGCCTTGAACCGGTGCAGGTCGCCGCGCACCGCGCGCTTGGTGAAGCGCATGCCGCGACCGGCTTTCTCCAGCAGCGAGTCGGGCTTCACGTCCATGGTGACCTCGATCCGGGTCAGCCGCGGCGCCAGTTTGTGGAAGGTGACGACGCCGCTGTGGGCGAGGCCCTCGTCGGTGTGCCACTCGATCCGCTCGTCGCGCCGCTTCTCGTCGATTTCGGCCTCGAACTGCTTGGTCACGCCCCAGACCTTGGTCGACATCGAGACGGTCGAGTCGTCGATTTCCTGGGCGCTGTCGACCCGGTGCATGAATTTCGGCCATTCCTCGAAATTCGTCCACTGCTTGTAGGCAGCGCTGATCGGGACCGCGACGTCGACCGACTGCTGGATCGGCATCCGCCGCCCGCTGCCGTGCGCCTCTCGCGCCTCCTCGTCGTCAGCGCCATCGCCGTTGCTTCCGCCGAAGAGGTCTTTGAGCCCGGCGAGTTTCTTCGCGCCGCCGAGCTTTTCGTCCGCGACCTCACCGGCGACTTTCTTCGCGCCCTCGGTGGCTTTGCCTTTGGCCTTCTTCCCGGCATCTTTCACCGCCTCTTTGGGCGAGCCGTTTCCACCGGCGAGTTTTGCGATCCCCTCGGCGGCGAACGGCAGCGCCATCAGCGCGGCCCCGGCCGCAGCCATCTTCTTCGGGTCTTTCAGATCCTTCAGCTGCGCGGGCGCTTTGCCTTTTTTCCGCGCCAGCTGCACGGCGGTGCTGGTGATGTCGCTCACGTCGGGCATCCGATCCCTCCTTTGCGTTCCAGTAGTCCCACTGGCCCCGGTTCCCGGGCAGCGGAAAGGCAAACATCCCTAACCGGGTCAGGGAGAGGGGATCGGACTGGTGTTGAAGCTGCTGAAGACGTTGCCGAGGAAGCGGCTGTCGCCGATCCCGGCCGCGAAGGCGTCTTCGGCGGATTTGGAGGTCTCGAGCGGCCAGTCCATCTCGTTGCTGATCGTCTCGAACCAGATCAGGGCGTCGACTTTCGGGTAGCGCAGCGCCAGTGCTTCGAACATTTCTTCGATCCAGGCCGCCTTCGAGCCGGCGGTCTCACTGGAGGCGACCTCGCCGATCACCATCGGCTTCGTCGGCGCGATCGTCCCGGTGACCTTGGCGTAGGCCTTTTCGTAGAGGCTGTCGAACGTCCGCCAGCCGTACCGTTCGCCCCAGTTGTAGCCGTCGAGGCAGGTCCAGTCGACGTAGGCGTCGCCCGGATAGAGGGACGCGTAGAGGTTGAGCTTGTTGACGTACGGGCACCAGACCCAGGTCGCGTTGGTAGCCCCTTCGGCGGTGAAGAGGTTGTGCACGTGCTGCCAGGCTTTGACGAATTCGCCGGGCTGGTTTCCGTTGACGCCTTCCCCCCAGGCAAACCAGTCGCCGTTCATCTCCCAGTCGAAGCGGAGGAAGAACGGGTGGCCCCATTCGGCGGCCTGTTTGGCCCAGGAGCGGATGTAGTTGTCGTGCTTGCCGGCGATGATTTCCCTGAGGCTGAATTCGGGCTGGTCGGGAGTGCCGGGAATCATCTCCGAGCCCCAGCTGAAGAACGGGATCGCGCCGTGGGCGCGGACGTCGTTGAACGGGGTGAAGGGGAAGGTGTAGTAGGTGCAGGGCGTGTGCGAGCAGTCGGCCCACGGGGAGCTGAACTCGAGCAGGGACACCGGCTTGCCCACCATCTGCTCGAACTCGGTCACCGCGTTCATGTCCCACGGCGCGGGGGTACCGGTCAGCTGCGACCCGATCCAGGCGCCCCAGTAGGCGTTGCCCGGCGGCACGGGAGGCGGTTCTTCTTCGCCGGGCGGTTCTTCCCCTGGCTGTTCTTCTTCTCCCGGCGGTTCTTCGCCCGGAGGTTCTTTGACCGGCCCTTCGTTGGGCGGCGGTTCTTCGGTCGGCGGCGCCGGTTCGCTGTCGACGACGGCCGGCCGGGGCGCGACGGTCGGCGAGGTTTCCGGGGTCGGCTTTGGCGCCGGCACGACCGCGGCCTGTCGCACCCGGACCCGGCGGATCGGCGAGCTGGCGAGCGTGTGGCCCTTCCGCACGAGCGTCGCCCGCAGCCGCAGCCGCGAGGCCGCCGTCCGCGGGGCGGAGAAGGAGATCCGGAACTTGCCCTGGCGGACCGCTCCTGCCCCGAGCTGACGCCAGCCCCCACCCCGCCGGGCACGCAGCAGCACTCGGCCGCGCTGGGCCGGCATTACCTTGCCCCTCGCGGTCGCCGAGTTCGACTCGGTGACTTCGGCCGGGACCGAGAGCGTCACCCGCGGGGCTGGTGCGGCCTGTGCCTGCGAGACCGCTGCGGCAACCCCCACGCTTAAGAGCGTGCAGGCGAAGGCGCTGACCAGAGCCAGCCTGAACCGCCAGGTGTCGCTTACGCCCGCCATCTCTCTAAATCTCTACCCGCTAACCGGCGAGAGAGCCATAACGCTCGCCGGTCGGCATCCGCGCTGCCGGATGCAGCCGCACCGCGTCGAGCCAGAAGCGGCTGCCGACCCGCAGCTGCAGGAGGGCCGAGCGCAGCAGCGCCTCGCGCGCCGGGTCCCAGCTGAATCCGAAGAGGCGGCGGATCTCCGGCGGTAGCAGGCCGACCGAGATCAGCCTGATCGTCTCGGTCAGCGGGATCGCGGCGGTGCGCAGCACGCCGGTGAAGGGCGGCTCGAGGATCATCCGCTCCGCCTGCTCGCGGCGCTCGTCGGAGATCCAGAGGCTGCCGTCGCTGAGGCGCCCGGCGACGTACTGCCGCAGACCCTCAAAGGTCGCAGGCATCGACTCCGGTGGCAGCCCGAGCAGCTCGCCGACCTGTCGGTATTCGCTCCAGTAGCGCTCGCGCTTCTCCTCGCCGAGCGAGCCGAAGATCCGCTGGTAGTAGACGACCGCGGAGTCGGCCAGGGTCGCCAGCACCCAGAGCCCGAGCTCGGGGTCGGCGGCGGCGTAGGCGGTGCCCTTGGGGACCGGGCCGTAGTCGGCCGGGGTCTTGCCCCGCACCCGCTGGTGCATCGCCTGGACGATCCGCCCGGTCTCCTCCGCTTCCTCGCGGCTGCCGAAGTAGATCCGCGACATCCGCTCGTCGGTCCGCTGTAGCCGCGCCTGCGGGTCGTCGAAGATGATCGAGTGGCGCTGGAACCCGACCACCGCCAGCGGGTCGCAGGCCTGCATCAAGAGCGCCCGCACCCCGGAGAAGAGGACCAGCCGCTCCCGGTGCAGCCGCCGCAGCATCGAGTCGGCGGGGAAGAAGCCATCGACTTCCTCAGCTCGATGCGTCTGCCCCGGCGCCATACCGGGCACTAGCGAGAGCATGTCGGCGGGACGAAACACCTTTCCAAGGTAGCTATACGGATCGGCCGGCTTTTCGGGTCAGGAGCTACTCGTCCTGCGGCAGGCCTTTGTGGATGACGGCGCGGAACTCGCGGCCGGCCAGCCGCAACGGCTCGCCGCCGAGGACCGGCATGCCCAGCGAGCCCCTCCAGGTTCCGGGACCGCTGCGGCCGCGGCGGAAGGTCGCCGAGCCGGTGAACGGCGCCGGCGGGCGCAGCGAGGCGGTCCCCTTCTTCAGGTTCCAGCGGAAGGCGCCGGCGCCCGCCGCCGTCTGCACCCCGCGAGCAATCGACATGCCTTCGCGGCGCTCGACCAGGAAGGCGAAGAGGAAGGCCGCCTGGGGACCGCGGGAGCCGTCGTGGAAGACCGAGATTTCGCGCGCCCGTCCCTGGCGCCGCGAGCCGGCCATCGCGTCCAGGGTCACCCCGTCGCCCGAGTAGGTGGGGTGATAGGTCCTCGGGCGCACGCTCGAACCCCGGGGGGACCGCGTTTCGGTGCAGGTTTTCGGTTCGGGATAGACCTGGTAGGTCCCTTCAGTGCGGTCGGTTTCGATATGGACGTACCCGTTCTCGCCGGTGAAGGCGAAGGACCCTTCGAATACGGCCTCACCGTTTTCGGAGCCGGTGCATTCGACCTTCCCGTTCGGCTTCGGAGCGAAGTGGAAGTCGAGCGCGCCGAGCTTGCCGAACCGCGCGGTCACCCGATCCGCCGTGACCGTCGCCGGCACCGAGTAATAGGCGACCTGGGCGCCGCGGCTGACGATCAACGTCGCGCTGACGTCCCCGTCGTTGTTGTTGACGAAGATCCCGGCGTCGAACCCTTCGACGTCGAGGCCGATGACGAGTTCCCGCTCGACTTCGGTTCCAGCGCCAGTTGCGAGGGTGGGAACCGCGACAAGCAGGCCGAGAACGAATATCCCCGCGAGGGTGAGGTTTCGACGCATCGAGCCGACCATATCTGAGGCCCGAGGTCCTGGAGTTTCCTTTCCCAACTGAAGGGGATTGATCCGGTGTGAAGTGGAAGCGGGGAAAGGGCGGCAACAGGGACGTCGTCGACGTCCGTGGCGCCAGAGGCTCCGGGGGCGGTGGCCTTGGCGGCTTCGGCGGCCGCGGCGGCGGGATCCCGATCCCCGGCGGCATCGGCCGGATGGGAGGCGGTGCCGGAGTCGTCGTGGTCATCGTCATCGTCCTGATCAACGTCCTCGGCAACTCCGGGAGCGGTGGATTCGAAGTCGGCAACGCCTTCGGCCCGCAGGCAACCGCGCCCGGCGCCACCAACCCGGCCCCGATCCCTCGCTCCGAAGATCCCGACGCCGACCTCAAGGACTTCTCGGTCTACGTCTTCGAGGACGTCCAGGGCACCTGGGCGAAGACCTTCGCCGCGGCGGGCAGGCCGTATGACCGCGCCAAGCTCGTCCTCTACTCCGGCGCCGTCTCCACCGGCGGCTGCGGCAGCGCCACCGCAGCCGTCGGACCGTTCTACTGCCCGGGCGACAACAGCGTCTACCTCGATTTCAGCTTCTACAAGCAGATGGCCGACCAGCTCGGCGCCTCGGGCGACTTCGCCTGGGCCTACGTGATCGCCCACGAGATGGGCCATCACGTCCAGAACGAGAGCGGCACCACCGACCAGGTTGCGAGCGCCGACCGCGACGAACAGACCGGCGCCGAAGGCCTCTCGGTCCGCACCGAGCTTCAGGCCGACTGCTACGCCGGCGTCTGGGCCTCAACGGTCTATGCCGAGGGCGACCTCGACGAAGGCGACATCCAAGAGGCCTTCGGAGCCGCCCAAGCAGTAGGCGACGACCGCCTCCAAAAGCAGGCCACCGGCACCGTCCACCCCGACACCTTCACCCACGGCACCTCCCAACAACGCCGCACCTGGTTCAACCGCGGCTACCGCTCCGCCGACCCGTCCGCCTGCGACACCTTCTCGGTCGACAACCTCTAGGCGCAGCGGCCCTGATGGCAGCAGAGCGATCAGAACGCTTCAACAAGATGGTCGACGCAGCACGTCGGTCCCAGCCGCTCACCATGGATCAGGCCGCCGCACTCGAACAGACCCGAAAGAAGCAGGCGGCAGACACCAAGGCCCAGGAGCGAGATCGACTCCACGGAGAAACGTGGAGGCTGGTCTCGCAGGTGGGCGATGCCCTTGCATCAGAAGACCATGCCCCCGAGTCTGAATTGATCCCCGCGGAGGAGCTCGCCAAGTATGAGCGCGCCTGGGAAGGCATCGGTGGACCCTTTTCGCTCCTCTGGCGTCTGCGCCAGGATCGGCTGGCTCAACGCGCCGTCGGCGGATGGGATCTAGCGGCGAAGATCACCGCATCGTCCATCGTTCAGGGATCGGAGATTGTCACCGAGCACCAACTCTTTCTGGGTGAGGACAATCGCATCTACGGGTTCCGGGGGATGACTGAGCGGGAGTGGGAGCGCGGGGTCCTCAGACCCGACTTCGCCCGCGACCCAAGCAACCTCCTGCCCTTCGATCATCAATACGAGGAGATCCAACGAGGCTTGGCCAATCTGACCGCGCGGTATGACCTAACTCTCAGCCCGTAGTCCGGATCTGAGGGAAATTTTGTCTGAGATCGGGGAGACAGGATTTGAACCTGCGACCGCTCGGCCCCCAGCCGAGTGCGCTACCAGACTGCGCCACTCCCCGTGGGGTTTTCATTCTGACGAATCGGCGAGATCGCGGCTACCCTCCCTGTAGCGCGGCGGTAGCTCAATGGTAGAGCCCTAGCCTTCCAAGCTAGTTATGCGGGTTCGATTCCCGTTCGCCGCTTAAAGCGTTCCGCGCCGCTGCCGATGCAGGGACGGATGGGTGCCTCGAATTCGCGACGTGTCGCTTTTGTCTCCCTATGGGTCACTAAAGCGACACTGGGAATCTTGATCGCCGGGTTGGCGATGGTAGGCGTGCTCGCTGGCTGCGGCGGGTCGAGCGATTCGGGAGATGCGGGAGCGAACGCGTCTTCGGGCAGCTCCGCCGGTTTCGTCGATTGGCCGTTCTTTGGGCGGGTGCCGCAGCGGACTCATTACCTGCCGGATGAGAAGCGGGCTCTGGATCCGCCGTTGAGGCAGGCCTGGTCGATCAATACGCATGCGCTGCTCGAGTTCCCGCCCGCCATTCATGGCGGGGTCGCCTATGTGATCAACAAGTATGGGAACGGGAAAGCGGTGCGGCTACGGGACCGGAAGGTGCTTTGGGAACTGAAAGTGCGGCCGAGCGACAAAGGGAAGCCGAACTTCGTCACCGGGCCGGTCTATTACGACGGCGCCATCTACGGGGCGTTCCTGACCGGCAACCTCGCGGCCGGCGACGCCAAGACCGGGAAGAAGCTCTGGGTCCGGCACCTGAACGGGCACCTGGAATCCTCGCCTCTGCCGGTTGACGGGACGCTCTACCTCGGCACCGACACGACCAACCTGGTCGCCCTGCGCGCCTCCGACGGGAAGACGCGCTGGAGCTTCAACGCTCCCGGCGCGATCAAAGCCAGCCCCAGCTACGACGACGGCAAGGTCTTCGCCGCCGACTACCAGAGCTCGATGTTCGCGCTCGACGCGAAGACCGGAAAGCCGGTCTGGCGGACCAACACGAGCAAGGTGGCGCCCTACGGCCAGGGCGGCTTCTTCTCCTCCCCCGCGATCGGCTTCGGCCGCGTCTACGCCGCCCGCGACGACGGCACCGTCTACGCCTTCGACGAGCAGACCGGCAAGGTCGACTGGTCCTTCGACGCTGGCGACTACGTCTACGGCTCGCCCGCGGTCGCCGAAGTTCCAGGCACCCCGCCGAGCGTCTACATCGGCGCCGAAAACGGCCGCTTCTTCGCCCTCGACGCCCGCACCGGCAAGCCGCGCTGGCGCTACGACGTCGGCGGCCCGATCCCCGGCACCGCCACCGTGATCGGCGACACCGTCTACACCTCGAGCTTCAAGACCCAGGAGACGACCGGCCTCGACGCCCGCACCGGCAAGCGCGTCTTCCACATCAAGCAGGCCGGCTACACGCCGATGGTCTCCGACGGCAAACGCCTCTTCCTGGTCGGCTACTACGACCTGATCGGCCTCGAACCGGCGAAGCGCTAGCGCGGGCCTCAGCCCGTGCGCCTTATCAGCGAATCTGGCTCTGCGCGCGACTGACCTCGAGGTCGAAGAAGCGGAAGTCGGTGCCGAGCAGCGGCTGGGCGACGTTGTGGACCGGGGTCTCGCCGATCGACCCGTCCGGCGAGCCGGCGTGGGCGTGGCCGTGGAGGACGAGGTCGGGACCGTGCTCGAGGATCGGCGCCGCCAGCCGGTCTGAGCCGAGGAAGACCCAGATCTCACGCGGCTCTCCCTCCAGCGTTTCCTCGATCGGCGCGTAGTGGAGGAGGACGATCCGCAGCGGGCAGAGGGCCACCTCCCGCAGCCCCGCGTCGAGCGCTTCCACTTCTTCGGTCGCCTCGCGGTAGACGGCCCGCAGCGAGGGCTCGCCGAAGTCCGGCAGGTGCCGCGGCGCGAAGCCGCCGACGAAGCCCTTGACGCCGACGATCCCGACCTCGACTTCACCGACCTCGCAGACGGTGGCGCGGCGGTCGAGCATCTCGACCCCGCCGCTCTGCAGCCGCTCGAGGATCGCCTCGGCCTCGTCGGCGTGCCAGTCGTGGTTGCCGAGCACCGCGTAGACCGGCGCCTCGGTCGCCGCCGCGGCCTCGCAGAGGATTTCCGCCTCCTCAAGCCGGCCGTGACTGGTCAGGTCCCCGGCGACGAGGACGAGGTCGACGTCATCGCCGAGCTGCGCAAAGGAGTCGACGATCGCCTCGCGGTTGGAATCGCGACAGTGGATGTCGCCGGTGGCAGCGACGCGCAGCCGTCCCTCGCCGCCGGACACCCGCCCGTCACCGTTGCTGGAAGCCATCGTCGCCTCCCTACCCGCCTCCGCTGCAGGCAAAAATCAACGCCGAGGGGATGAAATCGTCCCGTCAAGAAGGCGTTTAGGCACAGGCGCCGCGGGGCACGGAAAGGGAGGACATGGCCGAGGGACTGGGCAAGAACGAGGTCGCCGCCGAGCTGACCGACAGCCTCAAGCGCTCGATCGCGGTGCTGGAGCGGCAGGAGATCCCCTACGTGCTAGGTGGCGGGCTCGGCTGCTGGGCGCGCGGCGGCCCGCCCTCCTCCAACGACATCGACCTGATGCTGAAGCCCGAGGACGCCGAGCGTGCCCAGGAAGCGCTGGCCGAAGCGGGGATGCGCCCGGAGACGCCGCCGGAGCAGTGGCTGCGCAAGGCCTGGGACGGCGACATCCTCATCGACCTGATCTACGAACCGTCGGGGATGACGGTCGACGACGAGGTGATCGCCCGCGGCGAGAAGATGAGCGTCGAGGCGATGGAGATCCGGGTGATGGACCTCGACGACATCCTCACCACCAAGTTGCTCGCCCTCGACGAGCACAGCGCCGACTACCGTGACCTGATCCTGATCACCCGCTCCCTGCGCGAGCAGATCGACTGGGAGCAGCTGCGCGAGCGCACCGCCTCGAGCCCCTTCGCCCGCGCCTTCTTCGCCCTCGCCGACGGCCTGGAGATCAGTCCCGGCACCCCCGCCGCAGCCTCGGCTGAGGGCTAGCGGCGCTAGACCTCTGCCAGCAGGTCGCGGTAGAAGGGCTTGAACCCGGCGCGTTCGTAGAGCTTCGTCGCCCCCTCGTTCGCCTCGACCACCCCGACCGACCAGTGGGTGACGCCGTCGGCCCGCAGCCGCTCCTGGCAGGCCTCGATCAGCATCGTCCCGATCCCCTGCCCGCGGGCCGCCGTGGCAACCGCCAGCGTCTCCAGCTCCCCCACCCGCGGCCCGACGTCCCAGCTCGGCATCGAGGGCTTGACGCTGAGGACCGCATAGCCAGGCGGCTCGCCCTCCCCGTCGGCGGGGACAGCGACGAGCATCCGCGCGCTGCCCTCACCCAGCCACTCCAGGTACTGCTGGCGCCGCAGCGCCCAGGCGTCCTCCGGGCGGCGCACCGGCCAGGCCCCCTCCACCACCCCGCCGTGGAACTCGACCAGCTCCTGGAAGAGGTGGGCGACGCGGTCGACTTCCGCGACCGTCAGCCCTTCGACCCGGAAGCCGGGCCGGCTCACTTCCCTGAGCCGGGCCCGACCTGCGTCGTCAGGTTCACCTTCGGTTCGCCGGAGCCGATCTTCGCCGCCTTGACGGAGAAGCGCAGGGTGCCCTTCCGCAAGCCGGAGATCTTGGCGACGGCGAAGGTCGAGCTGCCGGTCTTCTTCACCCTCAGCTTGGCGATCTTCGGGCGCCCGGCGGCGACGACTTTGCCTTTGACGATCAGTTTCAGGCGGCCGAGCTTGAAGGCGTCGGCCGGGCTCGCCCAGCTGAGCGCGATCTGCAGCACCTTGGTCGAGGCGCCGACGGCGATCGTGTGGGTCTTGCTCTGACCCTGCTTCAGCAGGTCGTTGAATTCCCGCGGCGGCGTCTGGCAGGTGAGGGCGGCGCCGATTTTGTTCATCACCGGCTGCAGCTGGGTGTTGTCATCGAGCTGGAAGACCTGGCCGCCGGTGTCGGTGGCGATCTTCTGCAGCCGCGCCCGGTCCGCTTCTTCGGTCAGGCCGGTGCCGAAGCCGATCACGTAGGTCGGCACGTTGTGCGCGAGGTGCGCTTCGTTGTAGGTCCCTTCGTTGTGGCCGCCGTCGGTGAGGAAGATCCGCGCCTGCGAGGTGGGATCGTCGGCGTCGGCCTTG
>JBQCHW010000089.1:0-3085 GCA_051954315.1 Solirubrobacterales bacterium | reverse complement strand
CTCGAAGCCCTCCTGGGCGAGCGCGTAGCCGACCGAGTCCCGGACCGAGGGCTCGTCGTCGCAGATGAGGATGCGGCCGCTGCTCATGCCACCGGGGTCGGGCTCGGTTGCGCGACCGGGAGGCGGACCCAGAAGGTGCTCCCCTCCCCCTCCACCGACTCGACGCCGATGCGGCCGCCCATCACGTCGACCATCCGCCGCGCGATCGCCAGGCCGAGGCCGAAGCCCTCCTGCTTGCGCGACTCGCTGCGCCGGTAGAAGCGCTCGAAGACGCGCTCGAGCTCCCCGGCGGGGATGCCGGTGCCGGTGTCGATGACCTCCAAGATGACTTCGTCCTCGCTGTCATGGCGGCCGCGAACGGTAACGGTGCCGGGCGGTGGCGTGTTCTTGAAGGCGTTGGTCAGCAAGCCGATCATCACCTGCCGCAGCAGGGTCGGGTCCCCTGTCGCCGCCAGATTCGACTCGACGTCGACGACGAGGTCGATGTGTTTCGGCGCGTCGCAGGCGTTGACGACATCGCGAACCGCCAGCGGCACGTCGACCAGTTCGCGCTCCGCCGCCCCGCGCGACTCGACCCGCGCCAGGGTCAGCAGCGACTGGGTCAGCCGGTTCATCCGCTCGGCGTCTTCGCCGAGGCGTTTGAGGAAGTGGTCGCGGTCGCGAGGGTCGTCTTTGGCGCCGCCCTGCAGGACCTCGATCGCGCTGGAGATTCCGGCCAGGGGGTTGCGCAACTCGTGGGCGGCGTTGGAGACGAAGTCGGCTTCGGCGAGCTCCTGGCGTAGCTCGTCGGTGCGGTCGCGCAGGACCGCGAGGACGGCGCGCTCGTCGGGCAGCGAGCGGGCGGTCATCGCGTAGGCGCGGTCGCCGATCCGCAGCGCCGGGTGGGCGGAGAAGCCGACTTCGGAGGCGCGCTGCAGCTGCGGCAGGACCGGCTCGGGCGGCTGCCCCGAGGAGTCGAGCAGGCGACTGGCGGCGCTGTTGGAGAAGCGGACCGGCCCTTCGTAGTCGACGACCATCACCACGTCGGTGAGGCCGTCGAAGATCGCCGCCAGCTTGTTGCGGTCGGCGGTCATCACGCCGAAGCTCTCTTTCAGCGAGGCGCGCATCGAGTCGAGCGCCCGGGCGAGGTCGCCGATCTCGTCGGGTCCGGTCGTGGTTAGCGGCGCGTCGAAGGAGCCGCCCGCCATTTCGCCGGCGGCGCGGGCGAGGCGGACGACGCGGTGGGAGATCGCGACCGCGATCATCAGCCCCGCGAGGACGCCGATGGCGACGGCGGCGATCAGCGCCTGCGGCTTGTCGCCGAAGAGGTAGACGGCGCCGGCGGTGATCAGGCTGACCGCCGCGAAGGCTGCCGTCAGCCAGACGCGCATGCCGATTCGCAGCGACCCGGGGGGCGCAGCGGTGGGATTGTCGACGTCGCGGCGCATGAAGATTTACTAACACAATCCTCTCGTCGGGGCGGCGAATCCAGCCATTTCCCGCCCACGTGGGAGAATCGAACCTGTGCGAACTCTCGTCTTCATCCCAGCCTGGAACGAGGAAGCGGCGCTCGGCGGCGTGATCGCCGACGTCCGCAAGGCGATCCCCGAGGCAGACCTCCTGGTCGTCGACGACGGCTCGACCGACGCCACCGCCGAGCGGGCGCGCGAAGCCGGTGCCCTCGTCGCCTCCTTGCCGTTCAACCAGGGCCTCGGGGCGGCACTGCAGACCGGCTACCTCTACGCGCTGCGCAACGGCTACGAGGCCTGCGCCCACCTCGACGCCGACGGCCAGCACCCCGCGGAGGAGGTGGCGCGGCTGCTGGCGGAGGTGACCGCCGACCGCGCCGACCTCGTGATCGGCTCCCGCTACCACGCCGGTGCGGTTGCGGCGACCGGCGACTACCGGCCGACCTTCTCGCGGCGGATCGGGACCAGCGTCTTCCGCTTCTTCCTCACCCTGGCGACGCGGCAGCGCTTCACCGACACGACCAGCGGCATGCGCGCCGCCAACCGCCGGGTGATGGCGCTCTTCTCCCAGCACTACTCGCCCGACTTCGCCGAGATCGAGTCGCTGCAGCTGGCGGTGCGCCAGGGCCTGCGGGTCGAGGAGCTGCCGGTGCGGATGCTGGAGCGGGCCGGCGGCAGCTCCTTCCTGACCCCGCTGCGCTCGGCCTTCTTCATCTTCAAGGGCCTGGTCGTGCTCCTGGTCGGCCAGTTCCGGCCCCGGCACGTGGAGACCGAGTAGTGATGCTCCCCTTCGCCGCCGAAGCCGGGCAGGTCCACCTCACCTCGCAGACCCGGATCGTCGCCGCCGTCCTGGCGCTCTTCTTCATGCTGATGATCCTCGAGCTGATCCGCCGCGACCGCCTGCAGGAGCGCTACAGCGTGATCTGGTTCGTCGCCGGCCTCGGGATGCTCGCCGGCGCCGCCTTCCCCGGCCTGCTCGAGGTTGTCGCCAACCTGATGGGCGTCCGCAACACCAACGTCGCCCTCTTCTCGATCGTCTTGCTGCTGCTGCTCGGCCTGGCGCTCAACTTCAGCGTGATCATGTCCCGCCAGGCCGCCCAGATCACGCGGCTGGCGCAGGAGCGGGCGATCGAAAAGGCGCTGGCGGAAAAGCGCGGCGGCGCCAACGGCAACGGCGCCTCAGCCGATAAGCGTCTCGAGCCTGAAGAACAGCACCTCGAGGGCTAACTCCTCGGAGACGTTGAGTTCGAGGCCGCGGCGGGTCTCCTGAACCAGCTCGGCGCCGCGGCGGGCGGCGACGGGGTCGAGACCCTGGGCCTGCGAGCGCAGGAGGTCGAGGCGGTCGCGGTTGAAGACGACCTCCTCGGCCCCGGCGGCGACCGCGGCGAGGTCGCGAAGCCAGGCGGCGCAGAGCTCGAAGGCGAGCTCGAGGATCTCGGTGCGGCGACGGCGGCCGGCGCGTTTGGCGCCGTCGGAGATGTCTTTGGCGCTGCGTTTGATCCCCGCCTTCGACTCCTCTTCGAGCGCTTCGCGGGCGGCGGCTTCGGCGTCGTCGCCGACCGCCTTGGCGCGGTCGAGCAGCCCTTTCCACGGAGCGCTCCCGCACTTGCCGTCCAGCGCTGCCGTCACGCAGCGCT
>JBQCHW010000088.1:0-3073 GCA_051954315.1 Solirubrobacterales bacterium | reverse complement strand
ATCTCCGACGGCGACTCGGTAGCCGTCAACGGCTGCTGCCTCACCGCAACCGCCGTTACCCCCAATGGCTTCGAGACCGAGGCGATGAACCAGACCCTCCAGGTCACCGCCCTCGGCGACGTCGACCAGGGCGCCCGCGTCAACCTCGAGCTGGCGATGCAGGCCGGCGAGCGGCTCGGCGGCCACATCGTCCAGGGCCACGTCGATGGCATCGCCACCGTCGCTGCCATCGAGGACGACGGCTTCGCCCGCCGCATCCGCATCGAGCTCGCGCCCGAGCTTCTGCGCTACGTCGTCGACAAGGGCTCGATCACGCTGAACGGCGTCAGCCTCACGGTCGCGGATTTGGGGGAGTCTTGGGCCGAGGTTTCCCTTATCCCTGAGACCCTGGAGCGGACGAATCTCACCGAGGCGGCACCCGGAACCAAGTTGAATGTCGAGTGCGACATCGTGGCGAAGTACGTGGAGCGTTTGGTGGCACCATTCGCCGGAAAGGAGCAAGCGTGAGCCAGATGACCGAGACCCAAGGACAAGAGAGCGCGAAGACGGAGGTAAGCCCGTTCGCTTCCATCGAGGAGGCGATCGAGGAGATCCGCGCTGGTCGCATGGTCGTCGTCTGCGACGGCGAAGACCGCGAGAACGAGGGCGACCTGGTGATGGCGGCGCAGTTCGCGACGCCGGAGGCGATCAACTTCATGGCCAAGGAGGCGCGCGGGCTGATCTGCCTGGCGCTGACCGCGAAGCGCTGCGAACGGCTCGGCCTCAACCTGATGACGGCGAAGAACGAGGCACCGCTGGAGACCGCCTTCACGGTCTCGATCGAGGCCGCGGGCGGCGTCAGCACCGGGATCTCCGCCCACGACCGCGCCCACACCGTTCAGGTCGCGATCGACCCCGACTCGGGGCCGCGGGACATCGTCGTCCCCGGCCACATGTTCCCGCTGAAGGCCAAGGACGGCGGCGTCCTCGAGCGCACCGGACACACCGAGGCCAGCGTTGACCTTGCCCGCCTCGCCGGCCTCACCCCGGCCGGGGTGATCTGCGAGGTGATGAACGACGACGGCTCGATGGCCCGCGTCCCCGACCTGATCCCCTACTGCGAGAAGCACGGCTTGAAGATGATCACCGTCGCCGAGCTGATCGCCTACCGGCGGCGGACCGAGAAGCTGGTCGAACGGGTCGTCGACACCGCCCTGCCGACCTCGTTCGGCGATTTCACCGCGGTCGGCTACCGCTCCCTGGTGGATGACAAACACCACGTGGCGATGGTCAAAGGCGACGTCGACGGGGCCGAGGATGTGCTGGTCCGGGTCCACAGCGAGTGCCTGACCGGCGACGTCTTCCACAGCATGCGCTGCGACTGCGGCGAACAGCTGGAAGCGGCGCTCTCGATGATCGAGCGCGAGGGGCGCGGCGTGCTGCTGTACCTCTCGCAGGAGGGACGCGGGATCGGCCTGCTGAACAAGCTCCGCGCCTACAAGCTGCAGGAGGAAGGCGCCGACACGGTGGAGGCCAACCTCAAGCTCGGCCTGCCCGCCGACCTGCGCGACTACGGGATCGGGGCGCAGATCCTCGGCGACCTCGGACTGACCAGCATCCGCATCCTCACCAACAACCCGAAAAAGATCGTCGGCCTGGAGGGCTACGGCCTCTCGGTCAGCGAGCAGGTTCCGATCGAATCGGTCCCCAACACCCACAACGAGGCCTACCTGCGGACCAAGCGGGAGAAGATGGGCCACTCGCTCCATCACCAGGGCCTCGCTCTCGACGAGGAGATGATCCACGACGAGGAGGAGCGCGACGCCCGCGACGGCGGCGTTCAGGGCGGCAATGGCTGAAGCCGGGGCGTTCCTGGAGCAGTTCTCCGACGAGGAGAAGGCGAAGCTGGGGGAGCTCGAGTTCGCGGTCGTCGTCGGCCGCTTCTACGAGGACCTGGCGCTGCGGCTGCTCGACGGGGCCGACCACGGGTTCAAGCTGGCCGGGGTCCCGATCGGCAATGTCACCCACCACTCGGTCCCCGGGGCTTACGAGCTCCCCTTCGCCGCCGCCGCGATCATCGACGGCGTCCGCCGTCGCAATGCCAAGCAGGGCGGGGGGATGGAGATCGGCGGGGTCGCCTGCCTCGGCGTCGTCATCCGCGGTGAGACCGACCACTACGACTTCGTCTGCGCCGAGGCCGCCCGCGGCATCCAGCAGGTGCAGCTGGAGAGCGGCGTCCCCTGCGCCTTCGGCGTCATCACCTGCGACAACATGGACCAGGCGCTGGCCCGCTCCGGCGGCGACAAGCGCGACCAGGGCCGCAACTCCGCCCTGACCATCGCCCGCATGGCCCTGCTCAAGCGCCGGCTCGGCTGACGGCAGAGCAGCCGTCTCCGGTACCATCTCCGCTCCTTATGGCCAAGGTATGCCACAGCTGCGGCAAGGGACCGGCGTTCGGCCAGTCCCGAAGCCACTCGATGGTCGCCACCAAGCGCCGCTTCGACCCGAACCTCCAGAAGGTGCGGATCCAGGAGGGCGGGCGGCCCCTTAGAGCGTACGTGTGCACGCGCTGCCTCAAGGCCGGCAAGGTCACCAAGGCCGCCTAGCGCTCTCTAGCCGCAACTAGGGACGAACAGCTGCGGGGTAGGGGGGAGAGTCCAGGAGACCTGTCGCCTTACTCTCGCTATGCGAGAGGAAAGCGACACACCTGATGCCCGGGTAGCGCAGATCGCTTCGCGGCAGCACGGGGTCGTCACTGCGGAGCAACTTCGAGAGGCGGGAATCGATAAGAGCGCTGTCACGCGCCGCGTCAAAGCCGGCCGCCTGCATCGCATATACCGCGGCGTCTACGCCGTGGGACATCGCGCTCCGAGTTGGCATGCACGCTGGATGGGAGCGGTCCTCGCAAGTGGTGACGGCGCGGTCTTGAGCCACCACTCCGCCGCGGCGCTCTGGAAGCTCCTGAAACCCATCAGCGGCTCAATCCACGTCTCGATCCCCACCACCCACGGTCGAAAGCGCCACTCCGGGATCCACCTCCACCGCTGCCCCTCCCTCTCCACCTCTCAAGAGCCGTCTCCCTCGCCCTCCTACC
>JBQCHW010000087.1:0-9034 GCA_051954315.1 Solirubrobacterales bacterium | reverse complement strand
CGCGACGCCCCCGTAGGCCCGCCCGGTCACGGTTCGGAGCTGCAGGCGTTCCTGCCGGAGGTCAAGGGCCAGCCGGTCCTCTACGCCGGTCAGGACCGCTACGCCGCCTATGAGCTGCTCGGGGCCGACACCCACGTGCCGCTGGTCGAGTTCCCCGACCCGGCGGTTTCGCCCAACCCCGAAAAGCCGTTCGACACCGGCGACGCCTACAGTCCGATCGACTTCGACTCCTTCAGCCGCGGCACCCTCGACCGCTTCCCGTACGTGATCACCAGCCGCGCAGCCTGGGACAGCCAGGCGCCGCCGAACTTCAAGCGCGTCGCCTCCACCCCCTCCTACGTCCTCTGGAAGCGGATCGGAGCGACGCCGGAGGACCGCCACGTCCTGCTCGAGGGGACCGAGGCCGGCGCCTACGCCGGCTGCGCCGCCCCCGAGGTCCGCATCCTCCTCGGCGACAGCGGCAAGGCGGGCCTCTTCCCCGGCGCGGTGATCGGCCAGAAAGGCGCTTGGGACGAGGGCAGCATCCTCGGCACCGGCTCGGAGACCTCGCAGTCGCTGCGGCTGCCGGCGGGCAGCTGGAACCTCTCGCTGCAGTACTTCTCGCCTTTCGACCTGACCCTCTCGGCACCGGGATTCAGCGAAACGCTGAAGGCGGCCCTCGATGGCCAGCGGCCGAACACGATCAGCCTCGGCAACAACGGCCAGTTCTGGCCCGCCGGCCGCTACGAGAGCAAGGGCGGCGAGACGCGCTTCACGCTCTCGACCGCCGACGCCAGCACCCTGCAGAGCCTCAGCGGCTATGACGGCAAGGCCTACGTCGGCGAGCTGGTCGCCGTCCCGGCCGAGCCGCACCGCACGGTGCCGCTCGGTCAGGCCTGCGATCAGTGGATCGACTGGTATGAAGCCGAAGAAGCTCCTTGAACGAGCCGATCAAGCGCCCTTCGTTCGGATCTTCTCGTAGCCGTAGCTATTCGGATCCGTCAGCGCGTTGAAGGCGGCTTTCCCGTACTCCTTCGCTGACCCGACGGCGAATTTGCCGGTGTTCGGATTGACCTTGCCGCAGATGCCGCTCCAGTGGTCACCGGCGTCCCAATTGATCGTCGGATCTTTGATCGTCTGTCGGGCTTCACGACGGGCCTTCTCGTTCCCGTCGTAGTAGGGGCGCCCAACCGCACCGATCGCCGCCAGAACCGGGACCGACCGCAGAACCTTGCCTTTGTTCTTGAAGGCAGCGACCCCCAAAGTCTTGAAGACGTACCCGAACCAGTCTTTCGTCGCCGCCTTGAGCTGTTCGAAATCGACATCATCGTCGGGAATGCGGCCAGCGCCGTAGCCGATCGCGCTCGGACCCAGGGTGAGGGCGGTAACGGCCAGCCTGGCCTGGAGCGCGGTGAAGATCTCCGGCGTGGTGGCTTTCACCTGTCGCCCCTTTTCCTCCAGGGGGGCGTTGAGGGCAGGGAAGACGGTTTTCGCGATTTCCCCGAACGGGTCGGTGACGTCACGAGAGACGATCAGGTTCGCGTTCACCTTGACGCCGCGGCCGTTGATGTCGGCAAACCACTTGCCGGCCATCTCTACCGGAACGCCGTGGTGGATCACCATCGTGATCTCTTTGCCGAGCATCCGCTCGATCAGCTCCTCCTCCACATCCGGTTGTTCGAGCAGCCAGAGGAACGACTCCCCCCGGGACTCCCCATCCTCAATGATGAATTTCTGGCCGGCCCGGATGCCGAGCTCGCCCTTCTCCTTGTCGAACTCAAGGGGGGTCGGGGTGACGACTATGAACGGCCCCATCACCCCCGGGCTCGGTCCATCGTCGGGCTCCGAGAGCCAATCCCGGATGATGTATTCGGCCAGCGGACCGCGAGCGTTTTTCAGCTTTTGGCCGGTCAGATCCCGCTGAATCAGATCGTGGAGTTCGCCCATATCCTCGACCAGGCGCTGAACCAGGGGTTCGTTCTGCGCTTTCGGCAGGAAGGCGCGGCCGGGCACGGTTAGGTCGATGAACTCCGAAACAGGGACGACCGCGACCGCCTCATGCGGGTTCAGCTTGAGGGCTTTGAGCGTACGGTTATAGGTCTGAGTGACCATGACTAGACTCCTTGGGGTAGCACGGAGGCGCGCCGCCGGGATGCCAATCAGGGTGGCGCGCCTCTTTGTATTGGTACCGCTGAGTCTACCCGCTGATTATGCTGAGGTCAACCGTTGGGCATCAGAGGGGACAAAAGACACGGCTCAGGAAATTCCCTGAGTTCGAATTGAACTCCCCTCAGACGGTCTTGGCCGACATCCGCTCGGGGGAGACCCGGACGACGTCCCAGACCAGCCCCACCTTCTCCAGCCCGTCGATGACGAGAGCGGAGACGTCGACCTGGTACCAGCGGAGGCCGTGGGTGGCCGAGGTGGGGAAGGCGTGGTGGCTGTTGTGGTAGGCCTCGCCGAGGGTCGGGATCGCGATCAGCGCCAGGTTCCGCGACTCGTCGGTGGTCTCGAATTCCTTCCTGCCGAAGGTGTGGCAGAGCGAGTTGATGCTGTAGGTGAAGTGGTGGAGGACGAAGACCCGGACGAGCCCGCCCCAGAGCAGCCCGGTCAGCCCGGCGACGAGGGTGCCGCCGATGATCCAGCCGAGGAAGAAGGGCAGCAGCAGGCCGGCGATCGCCCAGAGGATGAAGGTGCGGTCGACCCAGGAGATCACCGGGTCTTTGATCAGGTCCGGCGCGAAGCGTTCCTTGTTGCCGCGCTGGGTGTGGATGAATATCCAGCCGACGTGGGCGTGGAAGAGGCCCTTCATCGCCCCCTTCCAGCCATGGCCGTGGTCGACGTGCGGGCTATGGGGGTCGCCGTGTTCGTCGGAGAAGGTGTGGTGCTTGCGGTGGTCGGCGACCCAGGAGATCACCGGCCCCTCGATCGCCGCGGAACCGAGGATCCCGAAGAGGCCGCGCATCCACGGGGAGGTTTTGAAGGAGCGGTGGGTGAGGAGGCGGTGGAAGCCGACCGTGATCCCGAGCCCCGTGAAGAAGTAGAAGACGACGAAGAGGACGACGTCGGTCCAGTTGAGGGCGCTCCCCCACACCTGCCAGCCGGCGACGATGACGGCGATGAAGGGGATGATCGTGACCAGGCCGGTGATGATCCGGTCCCGGGTCTCGTTCTCAACCGGCTGGATGTCTGAGGGGAGTGGTCCGACGGTCGTCATCGCGGGCGATCATACGCGTAGAAGCTGAGGCCTTCCTGAAATCTTTCGGTCGGCGGGCCAGCCGAACAGAGGCTGCAACCGGCCGAATCCGAGTCTGTAGGGTGCCCCGCCTATGCCTTTCGCAAACACTGCGCCGCTGCGGCGGGAGATCGAGACCCGCCTCCCCGAGCGCCCTTTCACGATCGAGTTCTGGGATGGCAGCAGCCTTCCCTCCACCACCGAGGACGGCGGCCCCACCTTCCGCGTCCGCTCGCCGAAGGCGCTCGCGCACGCGCTGCGCGCGCCCGGCCAGCTCGGCCTCGGCCGCGCCTACGTCAGCGGCGAGATCGAAGTCGACGACATCGACGCGGTGATCCGCGTGCTCGGCGGCTGGCAGCCGCCCTCGCTCGACGGCGCCGACCAGCGGGCGCTGATGCTGGGCGCGGTGCGGGCGATGGGGGTGACGATGCCGCCGAAGCGCCCGGAAGCCGAGCTGCGCCCGAGCGGCAAGCGCCACAGCAAGGAGCGCGACGCCCGCGCCGTCCGCCACCACTACGACGTCTCCAACGAGTTCTTCGAGCTCTTCCTCGGGCCGACGATGGTCTACAGCTGCGCGATCTGGCGCGACGGCGAGATGAAGACGCTGGAGGAAGCGCAGGAGGAGAAGCTCGACACCGTCGCCCGCAAGCTGCAGATCAAGGAGGGCGAGCGCATCCTCGACGTCGGCTGCGGCTGGGGCGGCTTCCCGCTCCACGCGGCGACCAAGTACGGCGCCAACGTCGTCGGCATCACCCTCTCTCCGCCGCAGGCCGAAAAAGCGCGGCAGCGGGCCGAGACGGCCGGCGTCGCCGACCGCGTCGACATCCGCGTCATGGACTACCGCGACCTGCCCTCGCTGGGCGAGAAGTTCGACGCGATCGCCAGCATCGGCATGGTCGAGCACGTCGGCTCGGCCAACATCGACCTCTACGCCGAGACCCTGGCCAGCCTCCTCGACTCCGGCGGCCGCCTGCTCAACCACGGCATCACCCGCCTCCGCCACACCGACCCCGAGGCCGGCGACTTCTCCGAGCGCTACGTCTTCCCCGACGCGGCCCCGCTGCACCTCTCGCGCAACCTCCTCGCGCTGGAACGGGCAGGCTTCATAACCCACCACGTCGAGGACTTCGGCCCCGACTACGCGGAGACGCTGAAGCACTGGGCCCAGAACCTCGACGCCAACCTCGACCAGGCGACCCGCCTCGCCGGCGAGGAACGAATCCGCGTCTGGCGCCTCTACCTGCGGATGGCGAGAAACGGCTTCGAGTCGCGCTTCCTCAACATCTACCAAGCGCGCTGTTCGAAGGCCTAGCGAACTGCATCAAATAACCGGTCTGCTAGCCCGGAAATTTGATGCAGTTCAGGCCGGGAACCCGTCGTTGACGTTCTCGATCGACCCGTCGGCGCCGGCGGCGGTGAGTTCGTCGACGGCGTAGGAGCCGGTGGCGACGCCGACGACTTTGATCCCGGCGCCATGGCCGGCGCGGACGTCGCGGGGGGTGTCGCCGATGGCAATGGTCTCGGCTTTGTCGAGCGGGTGGCCGGAGACCTCCTCGCCCCGCTCCAGCGCCTTCTTGGTCAGCTCGGTGCGGTCGCGGGAATCGGAGCCGTAACCGCCGAAGGCGAAGAAGCGGTTGAGGTCGCCGCGGGCGAGCTTGATGTGGGCGGCGGCCTCGATGTTGCCGGTGACGACGCCGAGCAGGACTCCCTCCTCGACCAGCCGCGGCAGCAGCTCCTCGATCCCCTCGATCACGAAGTAGCCCTCCGATTCGGCGACCGCGTCGGCGAGGTGGCCGAGGTAGCAGCCGATCGCCTCCGCCCGCTCCTCCGCCGAGCCCTGCCGCTTCAGCACCTCGCGGAAGACGATTTCGGCGATTTCGGGATCGGTCATCCCGGCATGGGTGTGTTCGGTGATGTTCGCTTCCACCTCATAGAGCTCGAGGAAGGCGCGCTGCCAGGCAACCGCCCCGGCGCCCCCGGTGTGCAAGAGGGTGCCGTCGATGTCGAAGAGGACCGCTTTGATCACGGCGGCCACCCTATCCGTGTGTCGCTTTTTGGACCCCTGAGGGCACCTAAAGCGACACGCCACCCCTCAGTGGTCGGCCTCGAGGAGATCTTTCTGGGCGAGCGTGTAGAGCAGGGCGAGCGAGGGCAGGACGAGGACGGCGGCGACGGCGAAGACGATGAAGACGATCGTCATCGTCGGGTCGGGGGCGGCGGCCTGGTCGATGCGGAGGCTGGTCGGCAGCAGGTAGGGGAACTGGGCGACGCCCCAGCCCCAGATCACCGCCGTCACCGCGCCGCCGGCAAGCGGGCGCAGCGGGCGGCGGCCACCGCGCCGGAGGACCACTAGGAGCGCCGCGCCGCAGAGCAGCGAGAAGACGACTAACGGCAGTCCCTGGCTGGTCAGGCGGTCGAAGACGTAACGGGCTTCGGAGTGCAAGGCGAAGAGGCCGGCGATCGCGAATGCACCGGCGACGACGGCGGCGCCGAGGGCGCGGCGCTCGAAGTAGCGCTCCATCTCCTCGTCGCCCGCCCGCCGGGCGTCGCCAACCAGGAAGACGGCGGCGAGGTAGGCGCCGCTGGCGACGAACATCGCCCCGATCAGCAGCGGCAGCGGCGCCAGCCAGCTGGAGAAAGCGTCGCCGTTGCCCGCGGCCGGGACGTTGCCGGCGGCGATCGCGCCGATCACCGCGCCCATGAAGAACGGCGTGACCAGCGAGGAGACCGCGAAGGTCGCCCCCAGCGCCCGCCGCTCCTGTAGGCCGACCACCGACTTGCGGAAGGCGAAGCCGGCGCCGCGGAGGACGATCCCCAGCGCCGCCAGCGCGATCGGTACGTAGAGCGTCGTGAAGATCGCGCTGAAGGCCGAGCCGAAGGCGGTCCAGAGGACGACGAGGACGAAGATCAGCCAGACGTGGTTGGCCTCCCAGACCGGCGTCAGCGAGCGCTGAATTACGTCGCGCGGCCGCTGCCCGCGCTCGGGGCCACCGGCGACCAGGTCCCAGAAGCCGCCGCCGAAATCGGCGCCGCCGAAGATCGCGTAGAAGGTCGCCCCGACCCAGAGGATCGCCGCCGCGGCGTCGGCCTTGCTCACGACGGCGCCGCCTCCTCATACTGGGGCGCGTAAGGGCTCTGGACGTCCTCTGCCCCCTTCTCGCGCCAGCGCCGCGACATCGAGCGCAGAACTAGGACCGCGATCGTCCCCAGGGCCGCGTAGAGCGCCAGCACCAGGCCGAAGCTGAACCAGATCCCCTCGGCGTCGGTCACCGCTTCGGAGGTGCGCATGTAGCCCTGGACGATCCACGGCTGCCGCCCCACCTCGGTGACGATCCAGCCGCACCAGAGCGCCACGATCGCCCCCGCCCCGGAGACGGCGACCGCGCGCAGGAACCAGGGCGTCCGCGGCAGGTCCCGCCGTTTCCACCAGGCGAAGCCGAACCAGGCGCCGAGCAGTAGCAGCGCCGAGCCGATCCCGACCATCGTGTCGAAGGCGAGGTGCAGCATCGTGTGGGCTGGCGGCTCTTCGTCGTCGGGGATGCTGTCGAGCCCGATCACCTTGGTGTCGGTGCTGAAGCCGACCAGGAAGGAGTCGAGCCCGGGAATCCCGATCGCCCCCTTCACCCCTTCGTCGGTGCAGACGCCGCCGAGGTACTCGGTCTGGTCGGTACCGGTCTTTTCGATGCACTCCATCGCCGCGAACTTGGCCGGCTGGTGGTCGGCTACTTCGCGGGCCGCGGTGTCGCCGACGAAGAGCTGGATCGGCGTCGCGATGCAGGCGATGGTCAGCGGGATCACCAGCCCCAGCCGGTGCAGGCGGTCCCGCCTCCCCTTCAGCATCCCGACCGCGTAGATCGAGGCGACGAGGAAGCCGACCACCATGTAGGCGGCGAGGACCATGTGCGGGACCTCGTAGCCGGTCGCCGGGTTGAAGAGGACCTTCAGCGGCTCGACGTCGGTGACCTTGCCGGCGGCGTCGAGGGTGAAGCCCTGCGGCTGGTTCATCCAGGAGTTGGCGGCGACGACCGAGAAGGCGCCGCCGATCCCGGTCACGACCATCGGCACCCCGGACCAGAAGTGGGCCCAGGGCCGCAGCCGCTTCCAGCCATAGATGTAGACCGCGAGGAAGATCGCCTCGAGGAAGAAGAAGATCCCCTCGATCGCGAAGGCGATCCCGAAGACGGAGCCGAAGCGGTGCTCGAACTGCGGCCAGAGCAGGCCGAACTCGAAGGAGAGGACGGTGCCGGTGACGGCGCCGACGGCAAACGTCACCGCCATCGCTTTCGACCAGCGTTTGGCCAGCTCCATCGCGTCCCCGTCGCCGCGTTTGAGGCCGAGGTAGTTGGCGACCAGGATCGTCGCCGGCAGCGCCACCCCGAGGCAGGAGAGGACGATGTGGAAGGCGAGGGTGAAGGCCATCTGCTCGCGGGCGGCGAGCAGGTTCGACGACTCCGCCAATGGGAGTGCGTCGAGCACAGCTACTCCTTCTGGCTTCTGTAGCGGCGGATCAGCGCGTTGGTGGAGCTGTCGTGGCGCAGGTCCGGCTCGGAGGCGGACTCGAGCTCGGGGATGATCGCCTTCGCCAGCACCTTCCCCAGCTCCACCCCCCACTGGTCGAAGGAGTCGATCCCCCAGACCGCCCCCTGGGTGAAGACGCTGTGCTCGTAGAGGGCGACCAGCGAGCCGAGGGTCGCCGGGGTCAGGCGCTCGGCGAGGATCGTGTTCGAGGGCCGGTTGCCCTCCATCACCCGGTGCGGCACGACCGGCTCCGGCGTCCCCTCTGCCCGCACCTGCTCGGCGGTTTTGCCGAAGGCAAGCGCTTCGCCCTGGGCGAAGACGTTCGACATCAGGATGTCGTGGTGGCTGCCGAGCGGGTTGAGCGAGTTGGCGAAGCCGATGAAGTCGCAGGGAATCAGGCGCGTCCCCTGGTGGATCAGCTGGTAGAAGCTGTGCTGGCCGTTGGTCCCCGGCTCGCCCCAGTAGATCTGGCCGGTGTCGTAGTCGACATGGGCGCCGTCCAGCGTCACGTGCTTCCCGTTCGACTCCATCGTCAGCTGCTGCAGGTAGGCCGGGAAGCGGTGCAGGTACTGGTCATAGGGCAGCACCGCGCAGGTTTCGGCGCCGAAGAAGTCGGCGTACCAGACCGACAGCAGCCCCATCAGCAGCGGCAGGTTCTCGGCGGTGGGCGCTTCGCGGAAGTGCTCGTCCATCGCGTGGAAGCCGGCCAGCATCTCGGCGAAGTGGGCGGGCCCGATCGCCAGCATCGTCGAGAGCCCGATCGCCGAGTCCATCGAGTAGCGGCCGCCGACCCACTCCCAGAAGCCGAACATGTTGTCGGTGTCGATGCCGAACTTCGAGACCTCGTCGGCGTTGGTCGAGACGGCGACGAAGTGCTTGGCGACCGCGGCCTCGTCGCCGCCGAGCCCAGCCAGCGCCCACTCGCGCGCGGTCCGCGCGTTGGTCATCGTCTCCAGGGTCGTGAAGGTCTTCGACGAGATGACGAAGAGCGTCTCCTCGGGGTCGAGGTCGCGGGTCTTCTCGGCGAAGTCGGTGCCGTCGACGTTGGAGACGAAGCGGAAGGTCATCTCGCGCTTCGAGTAGTGCTTCAGCGCCTCGTAAGCCATCACCGGGCCGAGGTCGGAGCCGCCGATGCCAATGTTGATCACGTTGCGGATCGGCTTGCCGGTGTGGCCGTGCCACTCGCCCGAGCGCACCCGCTCGCAGAAGGCGGCCATCCGGTCGAGGGTCTCGTGCACCTGCTTGACCACGTCCTCGCCGTCGACGACGAGCGAGCGCTCACGCGGCATCCGCAACGCGACA
>JBQCHW010000086.1:0-9706 GCA_051954315.1 Solirubrobacterales bacterium | reverse complement strand
ATCTCCTCGAAGTGCCGCCGCAGCTCCTCGTTCTTGATCCGACGACCGCCCAGGTTCATCCCCCGCAGGAAGGCGACGTAGCGGCTCATGCCGCGACCCTAGTGGCTACAGGGCCAACCGCGGGCGCCGCCGCCGTCTGCGAATCGCCCGCGCCCGCGAGGCATTCGCGAGCAGCCTCGCCAGAGCCTCGTCGCAGCGCCACTCGCCGGGAGTGCGGAAGGCCTTCTTCTTGTTGCAAGGCCGGCAGGCGGCGACGAGGTTGGCGGGCGAGGTGGCGCCGCCGCGCGCTCGCGGGGCCACATGATCGACCTCGGTCGCCTCGGCGCCGCAGTAGCGGCAGGTCCAGCCGTCCCGGTGCAGGACAGCACCGCGCAGCAGCGGATGGATGCGCCGCTGGGCGGGGTCCCGTGCGGCCGGGTCCCAGTGAAGGAGTGGGTTGGAGAGATCGGGACTCATTAGCTGAACGACAGCCCCCTGCCGATGCACTGCATAGATCCAGAACCCGCCCCAGGACAGAGGTTTCGTTCCGTACCTAAAAGCTCACTTAATTCTTTCCTCGAAGGCCTCGGCGACCGCCGCCAGCTCAGCCAGCGTTATCCCCAACCCGACGGCGATCCGCTTCGCGGTCGCCCAGCGCGGGTTCCCCCTGCCTTTCTCCAATCGCGAGATCTGACTCGGATCGAGCCCGACGCGCCGCGCCAGGCCGCTCTGTGTCAGCCCCTTCTCGGTCCGAAGTTTCCGCACAGCCCAGGCGAAGCCCCGCTGTGGTTCCCTGCCACTGGTCACAGGCGGCAGCTAATGCGTTCCGGCGCCTCAGTTCCACAGAGGGAACATCAAGTAGTTGCAACCGAACAGGCCAATCCCGATGGGACTGGCCTGTCGTTGATGGAGGCGCCGAGATTCGAACTCGGATCCGCGGACGCGGTGCGAGGGTGTCTACAGGTTTAGCTGGCGCTTGATTCTCGTCTCCCGGGGTCCGCGCCAGCGGGCACTGCGGGAGATAAAGCCCCTTCGATGTTCCCTTGCGGCCGGGGCGGTCCGCCTGGGTGAGCCCGATTCTGAAGCCGGTGCCCCTCCCCTCGGGCGAGGGAGGACCGACTCTCACAGCGCTTAGCTTCTAACTAAGCGGCGAGGGCGAACTCGTGGTCCGCACGTATTGGTTTGTGCTGGGGTTTAACGAGGCCTCCAGCAACCTCGACCTGCAACCGTTCGCACGAGTCGACCACGTCGAAGCCTGTCGCCCCCGTGCTTGGGAATGCCTTGTGATTGTAAATGACCTGGGTTAACGGGCCGGGACGAGCGAACTGAAAGGATGCGCCCGGTGAGCGAGCGCAGCTACGACGCGATCGTCCTCGGGGCCGGCCCGGCCGGTGAGGTCTGCGCCGGGCGCCTGGCCGACGCCGGCTGGAAGGTGGCGATCGTCGAGCGCGGCCTGATCGGCGGCGAATGCTCCTACTACGCCTGCATGCCTTCGAAGGCGCTGCTGCGCCCGGCCGACGTCCTCTCCGAGGCGAAGCGGATCCCCGGCGTGCCGACCGGACACGGCGAGCTCGAGCCGCAGGCGGTCCTCGCCCGCCGCGACGAGGTCGTCCACGACCTCGACGACTCGGTCCAGCTGCCCTGGCTGGAAGAACGCGAGATCGACCTCTTCCGCGGCGACGCCCGCTTCGGCGGCGAGCGCCGGGTCCTGGTCGGCGACGAGACCCTGATCGCCGAGCGCGCCGTCGTCGTCGCCACCGGCAGTAAGGCGGCGATGCCGCCGATCGACGGGCTCGATCAGGTGAAGGCCTGGAACAACCGCACCGCGACCAGCGCCAAGCACGTGCCCGAGAGCATGATCGTGCTCGGCGGCGGCCCGGTCGGCAGCGAGCTGGCGCAGGCCTGGGCCAGCCTCGGCACCCGGGTCACCCTGATCGAGGGCGGCGAGCACCTGCTCTCGCGCGAGGAGAAATTCGCCGGCGAGGAAGTCGCCGAGTCGCTGCGCGAGCACTTCGGCGTCGACGTCCGCACCGCGACGAAAGTCGAAACGGTGCGGGCCGAAGGCGAGGGCGTCGTTGCCAGCCTCAGCGACGGCTCGACCGCAGAGGGCGCCGAGATCCTGGTCGCGGTCGGCCGCGTCCCCAACACCGCCGACCTCGACCTCGATGCCGCGGGGGCGAAGACGAATGAACATGGCTTCCTCGACACCGACGGCGCGATGCGGGTCGGCGGCAGCGACTGGCTCTACGCGATCGGGGACGCCAACGGGCGCGCGCTCTTCACCCACATGGGCAAGTACCACGCCTGGGTCGCCGCTGAGAACCTGCTCGGCCGCCCGGTCGAGGCGATCGCCGAAGGGATCGGCTCGCCCCGCGTCACCTTCACCGACCCCCAGGTCGCCGCCGCCGGCAAGACCCTGGCCCAGGCGCGGGAAGCCGGGATCGACGCCCGTGCGATCGACGTCCCCACCGACGGCAGCGCCGGCGCCAGCTTCCAGGGCAAGGACACCGGCGGCGTTTCCCGCCTCGTCGTCGACCAGACCAAAGGCACGATCGTCGGCGCCACCTTCACCGGCTTCGAGACCGCCGACTTCCTGCAAGCAGCGACGGTCGCGATCGTCGGCGAGGTGCCGCTCACGCGGCTACGCCACGCGGTCGCGCCTTACCCATCCCGCAGCGAGATCTGGCTCAAGCTAGTCGAGAAGTACGAAGAAGACGACTGACGCAGCGTCAGATCGTCGAGCGCTGCTTCAGGTCTTCGAGCATCTCCTGCGGGAAGCCGGCGATCTGGTCGAGGTCGTCGGTCGACTGGAAGCCGCCCAAGCGCTCGCGGTGGGCGAGCAGGCGAGTTGCCTGGGTGACCGAGAGATTCTGCTCTCGCAGCTGCTCGAAGGTGACCGTGTTGAGGTTGATCTGCTCGCCTGAACCGGCACTGGGGGTGCCGAGCGGGCGTGCGGCCGGATCCGGGACCGAGTAGCTCGGCGTCTCGGCAGCCGGGGGCTGCGGCGGAGCGGGCGGAGGCGTCGGCGGCCCTGCGCTCTGCGGCGGCTGCGGAGGCTGGTTGAGCGGCGGCGGAGGTGGAGGCGGCGTGGCCTGGATCGGCTGCGGCTCGACCGGTGCCGGCGGCGGGGTCGGCGGTGCGAATGACTGCTGCGGCGCGGGCGCCGGCGGTTCGGGCGCTGGCGGGGCCGGAGGCGGCGGCACGGGTGCCCCTCCCCCCTGCACCGACTGCAGCGCTGCCTGCTCGGCTTCGGCGGCCTGGCGCTCGGCTTCGCGGGCACGCTCTTCGGCTTCGGCGACACTGCGGCGCATCTCCTCGAGGCGCTGATCCTTGGCGGCCTCTTCGGCCCGCCGCTCCTCCAGCCGTCTCGCTTCGGCGGCGCGTTCTTCGGCGGCTTTGGTGCGCTCTTCGATCTGGCGCAGGCGCTCCTCGGCTTCTTTCATTTCGCGCTCGCGGGCGGCGCGTTCTTCCTCGAGCTTCTGCTCGGCCGTGCGCAGGTCGACCGGCGGCGCCGGGACCGCCTGCGGCGGCATCGGCGGCCCGCCCTGGATCGGCTGCGGCTGCTCGCCGCCGGCGGGAATGCCGCCGTGCTGCTGTAGCTGCTCGGCCGCCTGCAGACGGCGGTCGGCCTCAGCGCCGATCCGCTGCTGCTCGGCCTGTACTTCGGCGACCTTGTCGCGCACGCGCTGTTCGGCCGCGGCGGGGTCGTATTCGCCAGGAGCCGGGGTGCCGCCGATCGGGGGCGGCGGCACGGAGGGCACCGCCGAGAGCTCGCCGGTCGGCGGCTGCACGGTCGTCGCCTCCTCCCAGGGCTGGAGCTGACCGGCGGTGGGCACCGCTTTGCCGGCCTGCGCTTCGGCCAGGGCGCGTTCGTTGGCAGCGCGCGCCTCGGCCAGCCGCTGCTCGGCCTCAGCCGCCTCGCGCTTGCCCTTGCGGCCCAGCTTGAGGCCGAAGAGGCTCATCTCGGTAAAGCCCTTCTTCGAGGAGTCGGGCTGAGGCGCGGGAGCGGGGGCACCTGCAGGCGCGCCCGTTCCCGCGGGCGGCGCGGTCGGCGCCGGCATCGGCTGGCCCTTCTTCTGCGCCTTGCGCCGCGCCTTCTCGTCCTTGCGCCGCTGCAGCTCGGCTTTGCGGGCCTCGCGCATCTGCGCCCGTTTCGCTTTCTGTTCCTCGCGCTGGCGGCGCTTGCGATCTTTCGAAGACTCGTTGGCGGGGACCGGAGCCGCGCCGGGGACGGGTGCCGCGCCGGGGACCGGCGGCGGCGTCGAAGCGCCGGGCGGCGGCACCGACTGGCCGGGAGGAGGCGTCGACTGCCCGGGGGCGACGCCGGGCGGCGGACCACCAGCGGGCACAGCCGCGAGCTCGGCGGTCTGAGCGGGCGCTGCTCCGGGCTGCGCGGCAGCGGGCGGCGGGGTCGGAGGCGCGGCGGCTTGCGTCGCCTGCCTCTGTTCCTTCTCCTTCGCGCGCCGCTGCGTGATCCGCACGATCAGCAGCAGAACCAGGATCGCCACCAGGAGGGCAGCGACGAATAAACCGGTGTGGTCGCTCACGTAATCACTCGCCTTGTCGGGAAAAGATTCTGCGTTGGCCTCCGCCGGAGCGGCCATCACAAGAGCGATGGTCCCAGCCGCGGCGGCGGCTGAAGTCTTCATCGGCCGCATCGACCTGTATCCTCGCATCTGGTCCCTCAGTTTCAACCTCAACGCATCCTTCCCTTGAACTCGCGCTCGACCTCTCGGCGGACGTCGCGGTCGGCGATCTCCCGGCGCCGGTCGCGACCCTCCTTGTTTCGCGCCAGAGCCAGCTCCACCTTCGCCCGCGGTCCTTTGAAATAGATCCTGGTTGGGATCAGGGTCAACCCTTTCTGCGCGGTTTTCCCGACCAACCGCTCGATCTCCTCCTTGTGCAAGAGCAGCTTCCGCGGCCGCTCGGCCGCGTGAGCGTCGACGGCGGAGTACTCGTAGGGCGGGATATGCAGCTTGCGGAGCCAAACCTCGCCCCCGTCGACGACCGCGTAGGCGTCGGTCATCTGGGCTTTGCCGCTCCGCAGCGCCTTCACCTCGGAGCCCTGGAGGACGATCCCGGCCTCCATCTTCTCCACCCACTCGAATTTGTGGCGGGCGCGCCTGTTAGTGACGACGTCGCCGGAGGCCGGCTCGCGTTTCTTCTTCGCCTTCTTGCTCATTCGTGTCCCTCGGATGGCGCCCCGGCCGGCTCCTGCTCGGCCCGCCCCCGCGCCGCGTCGACTCCGGCCACCCGGACGGTTAGCGGAGCGCCGAGGCGCACGGGGGCGCCCGACTCGCGCCCGACCAGCGCCACCTCGGCCGGATCCAGTTGGTAGTACTCGCCCGGCAGCCGCCGCGCCGGCAGCATCCCCTCGTAGACGTCGCCGAGCTCGCCGCGGAAGGCGATGAAGGCGGCGGAGCGGATCACCCCGGAGACCTCCCCCTCGAAGACCGTGTCGAGGCCGCGCTCGCCGAGCTCGCGTTCGAGCAGGTAGGCGGCGCAGACGTCGTCGGCGTGGCGCTCGATCTGGGCTGACTCGCGCTCGCGCGCCGAGCAGTCGGCGGCGGCGTCGCGCGCCTGGGCCAGGGTCGGCGCCTCCTCCCCCTCCCCCAGCAGCGCCAGCAGCGCCCGGTGGCAGACCAGGTCGGGATAGCGCCGAATCGGCGAGGTGAAGTGGCAGTAGGAGGAGCTGCCGAGGCCGGCGTGGCCGACGTTCCGCTCGCTGTAATAGGCCTGCTTGAGGGACCGGAGCACGAGCGAGGTATACGCCTCGCGGCCGTGCCCGCGTCGGCCGGCCTCCTGCCGCACCAGCCGGCTCGCCTCGGCGGCGACTTGGCCCGCCTCCCGCGGCGAGAGGCCGCGGCCGAGCGGCGGCGTCGGCACCCCGAGCGCCGCCAGCTGCTCGAGCAGGCGCTCGATCCGCGCGGCGTCCGGCTGGGCGTGGACGCGGTAGATCGCCGGCACCCGCTCGCGCTCGAGCAGCTCGGCGACCTGCTCGTTGTTGAGGATCATCAGCCGCTCGATCAGGCGGTGGGCCTCGGTCTGGGCGACGCCGTGGGCGCCGACGACGTTGCCCTCGACGTCGAACTCGAACTCGGGCTCGAAGGATTCGACGTCGAGGCTGGAGCTGCCGCGGTGCTCGCCGAGCCCGGCGGCGATCTCGCGGGCGGCGGCGAGCGGTTCGGCGACCTCGGTCGGCGGCTGGCGCCGGCCGGCGAAGATCTCGTCGAGCTCGTCGTAGTTCAGGCGCGCGTCGGAGCGGATGCGACTGCGGTAGAAGCGCGCCCGCTTCGGCTCCATTCCGGCGTCGAGCTCGACCTCGGTCGTCACCGCCAGACGCTCGACCCCCGGCGCCAGGCTGCAGGCTTCGGAGGAGAGCGCGTGCGGGAGCATCGGCTCGACCGCGCCGGGGACGTAGGTGCTGTTGCCGCGCCGCCGCGCCTCCTGGTCGAGCAGCGAGCCAGGTTTGACGTGGGCGGCGACGTCGGCGATGTGGATCCAGACGCGGGCGCCGCTGCCCTCGCGCTGGGCGGAGACGGCGTCGTCGAAGTCGCGGGCGGTGGCCGGGTCGACGGTGAAGGTGGCGAGCGCGGTGAGGTCGCGGCGCGGTCCGCTTTCGCGCTCCGCCCACTTCGCCGCTTCCCGCGCTTCGCCCTCGATCGTCGGCCGGAAGCCGGCGAAGCCGAGCTCCTCGCGCAGCAGCTCGGCGACCGCCTCCCGCGCCGGCCGTTGGGCCTCGCGTTCGCGGGCGCGCCGCTCCGAGCGGGCCACTCCGCCCGTCCGGCTGCGCCGCCGCGGCGCCTCGGCCCGGGCGCGCTCGCGCCTGCCCCTGCCGCGGCCGGGCATCAGCCGACCTGGCCGGCGAGGACGCCGAGCGCGCGCTGCTTGGCCTCGTCGGCCTTCGTCTTCAAGTCGTCCTTCGCTTTCACTTCCGGGTGGATGCCGTGGCTCTTGGCCAGGTTTACCCCTTTCGGAGTGAAGAACGCTCCCACCGAGAGCTTCAGGGCGCCGCCGTTGGCGAGCGACTGCTCCTCCTGGAAGAGGCCCTTGCCGTAGGAGCGGGTGCCGACGGTGGTCGCGCCCTCGTCGTCGGCGAGAGCGGCGGCGAGGATCTCGGCGGCCGAGGCGGTGCCGCCGTCGATCAGGACCACTACCGGCAAGTCGGTGATCCGCCCGGCCGAGGTCTTGTGGACGCTTTCGCCTTGAGTCCGCGATTTGGTGATCACCACGGTTTCGCCCTCGGGCAGGAAGATCCCGGCGGAGAAGACCGCCTCGTCGAGCAGGCCGCCGGGGTTGTGGCGCAGGTCGAGGACGATCCCTTCCGCCCCTTCCTTCTTCACCTTCTTCACCGCGTTGGCAAGCTGGGCGTGGGCGCCTTCGCTGAAGGAGAGCAGCCGCACATAGCCGAGCTTCTTGCCCTTCACCTCCTTGACGCTGCTGCTGACGTTCGGCAGCGAGACCTCGGCACGGACGATCGTCAGCTCGCGCACCTTGCCGGTCTTGCCGTCGCGGACGCCGATCGTCACCTTCGTCCCTTCCGGCCCCTTGATCTCCTTCGTCGCCTCGGTGCTGCTCTGGCCGGCGATCGACTTGCCTTCGACCGAGACGATCGTGTCGCCGGGTTCGATCCCGGCCGCGTCGGCTGGCGAGTGCTTGAAGACCTGTGCCACCCCCAGCCCCTGCTTCACCCCGATCACCGAGAGCCCGATCCCGGAGAACCGTCCTTCGATCTCCTGGTTGAAGCTTTCGAGCGCTTCCTTGGAGAAATATTCGGAGTAGCGGTCCTCCTTGTTGCGTTTGCGCAGCTCCCTGACCATCCCCTGAAGCGAGGAGTTGCCGAGCTCCTTCGGGCCGACCGCTTCGTAGTAGTTGTCTTCGATCGCTTCGGCGGCTTCGCCGACCAGGCCGGTCGGTTCGGCGACGAAGACGTCGCGCAGCGGTTCCGGCAGGTTCCGCGGGTGGCCGCCCAGCCAGAGGCCGGCGGCGAAGAGGACGACCAGCGCCGCCGCGAAGGCGACCGCACCGCGTCCGCTCACGCGGGCCTCAGACCTTGAGGAAGCGGCGCAGGGTGACGCCGGAGCCGATCGTCGAGACGAGGATCGAGGCGGCGAAGAGGATCGCGATCAGGGCCGGGAAGCCGAGCGTCGAGTTGCTCTGGGCCGAGAGCACGCTGACCGAGCTGCTCAGCGGGTCGACGATCGTGATCTTTCCCAGCCACAGGATCAGTATGGCCAGTAGCCCGCCGACGAAGCCGACGACCACGCCCTCGATCATGAACGGCCAGCGGATGAACCAGCGGGTGGCGCCGACCAGGCGCATCACCTCGACCTCGCGGCGGCGGGTGTAGATCGAGAGCCGGATCGTGTTGCCGATCAGCATCAGCGAGGCGAGGACCAGCAGGGCCGTGATCACCGTGAGGATGATCTTCAGCGCGCTCGTCACCTGCTCGACCTTCTTCTGGCCGAAGGTGCGGTCGAATTCGTTGTTGATGATCGAAGAGGTCGGCTGCCCCTTGGGGCCGTCCGGGAAGACCGCTTTCTGGATCGCCGGCAGGTTGGCGGCGTCGTCCGGCTTCACTTCGAAGCTGTTCGGCAGCGGGTTGAATTTCAGCTCTTCAACGATCCGCTTGTCCTCGAGTTCGGATTCGAGCGTCTTCAGCGCCTGGCCTTTGGAGATGAAGGTGACTTCGGCGACGTGCGGGATCCCTTCCAGCTTCTGCTTCGTTGCCGCGATTTCGGCTTTGGTCGCGTCCGGGAAGAGCGCGTACTGGACGCTGAGCTGGTTACGGACTTCTTCTGACTTGCCCTGGGCGGTCTGGAAGATCGGGATCAGCATCCCGAGCAGGACGACGGTGACGACCGTGGTGACGATCGCCGCCAGCGAAGGGGCGCCGTTGCGCTTCAGCGCGCGCAGGGCCTCCTGGAAGAAAAAGACGATCCGACCCACGGTCAGCTCAGCTCGTCGTGCTTGGAGTGGCCGTTGGTCAGCTTCTCGCCGCCGGCGCCGACGCCCATCTCAGCCCGCATCCGCAGGCCGAATTCGCTCGTCGACTCCTCGGTGTAGCCGCCGGAGACCTCGTCGCGGACAACCCGGCCCTCGTATAGCTCGATCACGCGGCGGCGCATGTTGTCCACCATCTCGCGGTCGTGGGTGACGACGACGACGGTCGTGCCGGCCTTGTTGATCCGGTAGAGCAGCTGCATGATCCCGATCGAGGTGACCGGGTCGAGGTTTCCGCTCGGCTCGTCGGCCAGCAGCAGCGGCGGGTGGTTGACGAAGGCGCGGGCGACGGAGACGCGCTGCTGCTCGCCGCCGGAGAGCTGATCGGGGTAGCTGTGGAGCTTGGTCGAGAGGCCGACCAGGCGCAGCGTCTGCGGCACCTGCTCGCGGATTTCGGCGCGGCTGGCGCCGATCACCTGCAGTGCGTAGGCGACGTTGTCGTAGACGGTGCGGTCGGGCAGGAGCTTGAAGTCCTGGAAGACGGTGCCGATGTTGCGGCGCAGCTGCGGGATCTTCTTCTCCGGCAGCTTGCCGATGTCCCGGCCGGCGATCTTCACCGTGCCTTCGGTCGCTTCGAGCTCGCGGATCAGCATCTTGATCAGCGTCGACTTGCCGCAGCCCGTGGGGCCGACGACGAAGGCGAACTCACCGCGCTCGATGCCGACGCTGATCCGCTCGAGCGCGACGTGCCCGCCGCTGTAGACGACGGTGGCGTCACGAAGCT